>JALYIG010000179.1 GCA_030775885.1 Acidobacteriota bacterium
TTGTACTGGGCACTGAAGTCACCGTTGCTCGCGCGCGCATTGATGGAAGCAAAGCTCACCGAACCATCGCCCAGCCTTGCCGAGAAGGGCCCGGTCGATAGGCTTCCGCAGAGACCGCTGCCAAGAATACCCCAGTCAACAACCTTTGGCTGGAGAGCGGAACTCGACACCAGATCCATGGTGTAGGGAGTCACGGTCAAGTCCCGGAATCGCACGCCCACCCACTGAGCTCCGGTGAGCGGACCACAAAGTGGACCACCAGCGTCGCCCCCAGCATGGCTCAGATCCAGACTGACACTGCTGCTCTGCATCCGGAAAGCGCTCCATCCGATGATGGTTGCCGGCATCGTTAGTCCGTCTTTAATCCAATCGCCGTTGGCATGCAGCTCGGAGGTGACCCCGTTCCATGTTGGAGGTTTCTCCACCCCCGGCAACCTCAAGGTGTTGTCGCTCAAGCCGACGCTGATGGTCGCGTCGATTTCGCCTTTGGCCTGTCCTTGAATCCGGTCGATCGTTCCCTTGAGCCCGGGTGCGCTGGCCGCTAAGGTCAGTTGGGGCGCAACATTGATGGCCCCGGTGTCGACATGCTCACCGTCCGCGACTTCCCAATTGTCGATTTTCACCGGAATTCCAGAGTAGAGGTCGTAGCCCCCGTTGCTGCTATTAGCCAGATGGATGATCAGGTTTCCGGTGCCACTATATTTTGTTCCATTCCTGGTTACATGATTCTGCAGGCCATCAATTTCGAACGTACCGCCGCTCCGGACCGCAAATAGGAATTTGCAGGGCTGCTTAGGGTCGGCTTCGACTACTTCATATTGCTTTGCGTTGGAAGTCACATGCTGATCGGGCAAAGCATTCGCTGCGCCAGAGACGATCTGTTGCAGTGGGCCATTCAAATACTGCACAGCTCCCATCCCGCCCGCGCTGTGCTGCATGGGGGAGAGCACGCCAACTTTCAGCGGCGGGAGATTGCTGCCGGGTGGCGGTGCCAGGGTGTTGAGCAGCGATTGCGCCTGCGCGACGCCCGACCCCGACAAAGCCTGCGACGCGCCGCCGGGCGACATCAGCCCGCCTAGCGCCTGGCCGACGGCGATGGAAAGATTGGGGTTCGACGGCTGCGGCACGACGTCCGCCTCCACTATTACGGCGTGCTGGCCGAGCGGCTGGAGTTGCAGAGCCGACGACTTCAGGGGATCGCTCTTCGAAATTTTGATCGGAGGCTGGGACTGTGGAGTTGGGCCTTGCCGCCTCAGCCCAGTCCGTCGCTCTGATGGGCCGATGGGAAGCGTCTGCGGCGACTGTACTCCATTCACCTCCCATGTGACCTTCACTTGACCCCGGCCATAATAGTGCAAGTAAGTTCGCGCCGAGATGCCATCGTCGCAGGTACTGCAGATCGCGGCTGGGCCGCTGGGTGTCCGCTGCATCGCCTCCTGCGGCCTTTGCTGACTGACTCCGGTCAGCAAAAGCTGCGCCGACGAGGTTCCTCCTGCTGGCGGCCCAATCACTGAACCGCGGACGGGAATCCTCGGCGCCGAGGCACCTGGCGCTCTCACGTCATATCCCGGGAAATCGGGGTCGTCGATGCTCATCAGATGCAGTGGGCCGTCTGCCGCCAGATCTTCCGGCACGGTAATTGTGAGGGGGTGGCAGACAAACATGTACGCATCGCCAGCGACCTGCGAAGGAGTGGGCCCTTGGGCGAGAGCCCCGCTGCCTCTCGCTAGAATCCTCTGAAAACTACTTTGCAGACTGGCTTGAGACAGGTTGCCGCCCCCTGAATTCAATGCGTTCGATAGCACCGCCGCCTGCATGAAGGAGTGAATACCGGGGCCATCCACGCTGGCCGCGACGAGCGAAACATTTGTGTGTTGGGCGTCTGCTTCAGAGAGTTGGAAGACGCGCACCGTGAAGCTTCCCGGATATTGGTACGCGTGCTGCACACTCCCCGGACTGGTTGCGTTGCTGGGAAGGGTCAACAATTCTCCGCGGCCCCAGTTTGTCATGTTCGCGTCTTTAGGCGGCGCGCTGAGCGGCTGCACGCTCCCGTCACCCCAGTCCACAAATACATTGTCGAACTGCACCTGGTCAATCTGTCCGAAGAGGCAGCCATCGCAGCGCGATCCGGGTAGCTGATGCAAATTCGGGTGCGCGGCATAGGGGGAACGGGACAAGTCGAGATTTCCGGAGAGCACCCATGGATCGCCGACGTAATCGATTGGATCGATTTGGCCGGGGACAGGCTTTCCGTTAGCGTCGTAAACCTGCTTATCGGCCACGGAATTTACCTGGAGTCCCGCTCCCGTTCCGGAGCCGTTGCACTGTAGACCTGTCGGCTTCATCGGTGCGCTCAACGGCCAGCGATCGGAAATCTCCACCTCTAAATCTGTTGTCCCACCCGATTGCGAACTGCCTCCACTCGAACTTTGCGGACCGTTGGCCGTGCCCTGCGGAGGCTGCTGTGGCGCGACTCCATTCTTGTTATAGGTATGGAAACCAGCCACCTCCCATTGCATATCTCCATCGCTCAGTTGCGGACCGCTACCGCCCGGTGGTGGAAGATATACGGTCTCCTGGCCGGGCTTCGGGTGTGTTGTCGACAGGGAGGCGTACACGAATCCCACCGACGGCACCTTGGGACTTTTGGAGAGAAAATCCATCAGAAAAGCCGCGTCCGGACGATAGTAGGTGGGCGCTACGAGGATTGGAGACCCAGAGAATAACGCGCTTCGATCGATGCGCTTCGTTACCAGCAGTGTCTTGCCGTCCTTAGCGTAGATCCGGAGTTCATAGTAGTTCGCCAATCCGGGATTTTGTTCGTGCCACCGGAAGACTGCGTCGTCGTCGAGTAGCGGGATGCCGTAGTGATACGTGATCTCGCCCTGGAATACATCTCCCCATTGGGGGCCATCCAGCTTGATCACACCTTTAGTGAATGTCTGTAACAGAATGGGCGCGATCTTCGGTGCCGAGGGTTGCGCCACCACCCTGGTCTGCGGGGCCAGGACGTTCAACATCCCTCTTCCCGTCGCTGTCTGTTGATTCGGAGTTTGCAGGTTGACATCGCGCCCGCCTGGAAGCGCCGACGGCAGCACATTCACCATCACGTGAAGCTCCGTACTGTTCACGTATCTCGCGGGTCCCATCGCAAATATGTTGGCTGGGATGCCGGCACCCATGGTGAACGTAACCTGGGTTCCCGGAACGAAGTTCGTTCCTTGCAACGTGAGATCTACATTCTGACTGCCTGCGGACACCTGATTCGGCACGATGCGTAAGATCTGCATGGGCATCCGCCCTGCAGGCGCTCCCGCGACCACGGTGAAAGTATTCGAAGCGGAGAGCCTTGTCTTGCCGGCCACAACAGCGACTCCGCGCGGACCCAGCGAAGCATCGGGTGCAATGGTCAGTTGCGCCTGTATCTGGCCCGGGTTCACGACTGTCGTCGATTGCACGGTTAGGCCGGAACTGGGAGTAAAGAGCAGCGCAGCGGGCGCTGCAAGATTCGATCCGGATAACATCAGCGTAACCATCGTGCCTTGCGTGCCTTGGAGTGGCGCGAAGCTGAGCAAGGTTGGACTACGCGCAGGTCCACAGGCCGCTATCCCCGGAGGGCAATTCGGTGTGGCCGGAGATGTGATTGTGAAAGGCGAGGCCGCAGGCAGAGGGCGGTCCCCCACCATCAATAGAACCTGACGGCTTCCCGGCTGTGCGCTTGCGTCAATCTGCACCGGGACGGAAACCTGTGTGGGGGAAACAAACTGCGGTCTGCCCACCGTGAGTCCTTGAGCGGGTGCGAACTGCAGGCCCAACGCGTTCGCCACGAAATTGGTTCCGGTGAAAGTGATTGTGACGCTGGTTCCAGGAGCGCCTTGCGAGGGGCTAAAACTAGTCAGCGTCGGACGAGCAGGCGGTCGCGCGGGCGTCAATTGTGCCTGCCCGATCACACCCAGAAATCCAATTAGAACGGCAAACATCGTTCCAAGGGAAATCGATCGCCGGGATGTGGGTCGCCGTCTCATGGTTGAGTCCGTTCCCTCCCGCTCACAAAGTGCCTTTGTGGCCCCACGTTGCGGTCCACAGCACCAGCAACTCTGTGCTTCGCCGATCCTGGCTAATCACATTGTTGCGATTTTGATTGTAATCGCCCTGCACCGAGAGAGTATTGAACTTCGCCACGCCCGGAAGAGTCCAACAAATACGTCCACCGTATTGGCCGGTAAGAGTGTCGTTGGTGAACGTGCCTGTCGATAACTTGGTTTGCCCCTGGTTCAGGCTTAGCAACGGAGATACCTGCAGGCTCGGCCTCGTCCAGAGAAAAGCAGGCTGAACGTAGATGGAGAGGTTGCGGCTCGTCCCCACCGTCAGTTTGTCCGCGGCCACCCAGTTCACATTCAACTGCGCATTCAATTGAAAGAATCCCCGCGTGGCCCAGTTCGTTCCCAGCGAAATCGAAGAGGTGATGGTGTCCGCGGCAGGTATCAGGTTGTTCCGGTTCCAGTCGCGCGTACCGTTGATCGACATCGTCACAGTGTTGATCTGCCGGCTGAGCGAGATGTCGCCGGAGAGATCGCGGTGGTCCTGGCGGCCTTGCTGATCGAGCGGCAAGAGTCGCAGAGCGGCTGGAATGGTACCCGTCTGCGTCAGTGATTGCCGTGCTTGGACAGCAAGGTTTGTCTTCACCCCAAAAGGTTTGCTCCAGGTCTCCGAGATGTTGTGCAGAAGGAGTTCAGGAGTGTTAACCGGCTTCACGTTGTTTTCGAGGAAGGAATAGTTCAGACCGAATACTCCGGCCTTGGTGGTTTGCGTGATTGCGGAATCCACACCTCGAAGGTCAGGCTGACTGGTTTGGGTCAGGCTGGGATTGGCGGGATTGCCAAAGTTCGGACCAACGTCGCGATACATTGCGCTGACGGTGGTGTTACCTGCCTGCCCGGAAACAGCCGTGCGCCAAGCGCGGCCGAACTGGGTCTTGGAAGTGGGGTCGGCGGTGTTGGCATTTTCTCGGCTGAAGGCGTACTCCGAACTCCATAACCATCCACGGGAAAAGTGAACATTCAGCAATGCGCCGTAAACGTCGCCTCGGGATTTCGCGGCCACCGGATTCGGAACAATGATGGGATTCCCCTGAGAGTCGAAGGCGACAATTGTCGGGGGGCCTACGTCCCGGGCATTGAGCCACATTAAGCGGAACCGGGCCCATTTGGGCAGCGGTGCCTGCCAACTCGCCCCCATCAACGCCTGATGGAAAGTAATGCCCGACCCGCCTCCGAGCGCCAGATCGTTCGTGTTCACAAAATAGCCGACCACTCCAGCGGGCGTGGTCAGCGTGCCCTCTGCGCCCTGCCGTGGAGTGGCCGCCGTCACATACTGGGCATCGACATACAACACGGGTGCGACAATGCCGAACCGTAGGTTCGCTGCCCAGTCCTGGCCCTTGTAGCCTGCGTGCAGGACGTAATCGTTCACACGGCCATGACTGGTGCGCTGCGCTGCAGGATTCAGGATGGAAGTGAAGATGCCGCTCCCGCTGACATCCACTTGCCATGGGCCGTTCGCGTAGATCACTCGCTCGGCTACCGACAAAACATTGGAATCCGGCGGATGGGATCCAGAGGTCCACTGCGTGTTCGAACCGATCTGTCCCTCATACGTCGGCCTCGCCTGCGTGTCAGTCGACGAATGATGATGCTGCGTCACAATCTCCGCTGGAGACGGTAAGGTCCCGTTGTTGGGCGGAGCGGCTTCTGCGTCGGTGGTTGGCTCTGTCGTTCCCGAGATGGGCGAAGGAGGCGCCGTAGTCACTGCCGCACCCGTAATGGTGAACCTCCAGCTGGTGGCTTCGTTTCCCACCGTGAGGTTCACCGTGTGATCTCCGGCTGGGAGCGCAAGCGGAGGGGTGTACACAACCTTGGTATCCCCCACTCGCGCGATGGACGTGATGTCCACGCCATCCACCATCAGGCTCACATCTGCGGGGTTCACGCCTGCCTGGAAATCCGCCGAGATAGTCGGTTGAAGATCGCCGATGGTAGCGTTGGGTGCGGGGGTTCGGCTCGTCATCTGGACAGCCGCGTCCTGCGGGTTAGGCTGCGCGCGCGAACGGCCCAGCGATACGAGCAATCGTGCCGGCCCTCTTCCGCCAAGTACGGCCTTCGGAACACTCTGCGCCACGAAACTCTGCGCCGGTCCGGACATGATTAGCTTGCCATTCTGCGCGATCGCATCGACGCGCCAGAAATAGGTCGTCCCCGGCGTCAGCTTCCCATCGATGGCGCGGAGGTCCAGTCTCGGCTCGGAAGTAAAGTACTGGCGCACAACCTGCGTTCCTTCCGCATCGGTACTGATCAGCACGAAATAGAAGCCACTCTTCAACGAAGCCTTCCATTCCAGCAGCGAATGCCCGGTTGCCGTTTGTCCTGGAGTTGGGTACAACTGCTCCAGTACCCCTGCCGGCGAACGGTAGATCCTTCGCATGGGTAACGGCTTGCGCGCATCTCCCGAGGTTTCGATTGTGCGCACCGTCCAGAAGAACTCGCCCTCGGGCAAACGAATCCAGATATCTCTCGGAACCCGCCAGCGATTGTCGATCACATCAAACCATTCGCGGATCGTCGAGAGATAGGGCTGGGTAGAGAAGCCAACCTGATACTTCGCCGCGCCCGGAACCGGAGCCCACAAAAGTCCAGGGGGACCATCGTCCGAAAAGGCCGCTCCGTACTCCGGCAGAATAAGCCTCTCCAGTTTCCATCCGCCGGGATTGACCACAACCGTAACTGGGCGCGTCGCAACCATGTTCGGCTGCGTCATACGCAGTTGGAGCGTATGTACCCCCAGATACTGGGTGGGCAGCGACTGCCGCGTGCGCACTCTCGTGCTTTGCCCCCCCACAATCGAAGCAGTAAATTGCTCCACCACATTGCCATCCCAAACCCATTGCCCGATCACTGTGCCGGTACCGGTGCCACTTACGATTGCGTCTGCGTCCAATTCCTGTCCCAGCATTGCCACGGTCCCGTCACGGGGATGAAGCAGAGCCAGATTCAACACCGAAAGAGGCGTTCCAAGCGAACTGGAAGACTGCACTCTGACCGGCTGCGATGTTCCCGGTCCGCCCGCTGCGGAGCCAGCCGTGGTAGTGCCATCGAAGTTTAGGACGTCGACGGCTCGCAGGCTTACCGGCGCACGCGGGTTCAGACTGACCATCGCCGTCATCAGGGTGCTGTTCACCACGGTCACGCTCAGCAGCGCAATATCGGTTGCCTGCGTTCTTCCGTTGGAGTTCGCCACGGTTGTTATTGGC
>JALYIG010000180.1 GCA_030775885.1 Acidobacteriota bacterium
GCAGGGTGTAGCGTTCCGAATGCAAACGGATTTCCTCGAGGGTGGAAACTCGAACCGGTTGGAAGGTGCCAAGTCCAACGTGCAGAGTGAGATAGCGAACGTCAATTCCTTTGGTTTCGAGTTGCGACAGTATCTCCGGGGTGAAATGCAGGCCGGCGGTGGGCGCCGCAGCCGACCCGGGTTGAAGGGAATAGACCGTCTGGTAGCGTTCGCGGTCCTCTGAGGTGTCTGGTTGGGCAGCCTGGTCGCGACGGAGGTACGGAGGCAGAGGCATATGACCGACCCGGCTGATGCGGTCGTAAAAGTCGGGAGTGGGGCCGAAGCGCAAGGTGCGCTCGCCGAATTCGCCTGCAGCGATGACCCCGGCGGTGAGTACGGTTTCCCCGTCCGAATCGCGAAAATGCAGTGTCTCGCCGGGATGGACTTTGCGGGCTGGCTTGACCAGGGCCCGCCACACGGTGGCTTCGGGATCGGCGGCGTACTCGACCCGCTCGGTCAGCAGAACTTCGACAACGCCGCTGGGCGGGGGCGACCCTGCCTGGGTTGCGAGACCGCCGCGAACCGCAAAGAGCCGGGCCGGAAGGACTCTGGAGTCGTTCAGAATCAGCAAGTCGCCGGCGCGCAGGAGGCTGGGAAGGCTGGCGAACATTTCGTCCTGCAAAGCGCCCGTGTGGCGGTCGACCACCAACATGCGGCTGGAGCCACGTTGCTCCGGCGGATGCTGGGCGATCAGTTCGTCGGGGAGGTCGAAGTGGAAATCGGAGACGCGCACGTATTTTCAAGTATGACAGCGGGCTGGGCAAAAAAGACCGCCCCCAAAGTTCCGGAGGCGGTTGAGGGGGAGGCCCGATGCAACATCATTTGACGGTCATGGCAACGGTGGTGGTCTGAACCACACTTCCCGAGGTTGCGGTGACGGTCACATTCGAAGTGCCCAGCGGCGTGGCGGGTGTGCTCGACCCACCACAACCCACGAACAGGGCGGAGGAGGCAAGCAGTACAGCGAGAACGCCCAATATACGGAGGTGGGCGAACCGCTTTGAACGGCGGAGGGCGAGCAGAGAGCCAAAGGGCAACAGTAAGCCCAGACTTACGGACCAGGGGCCTCTGTTGGGGCTGTTGAGCGCTGTTTTGACATAGCCCTTGGTACCGGCGGAGGTCTGCAGGGTGAGAGTGGTGGTGGCCGGCGCCGTGGCTGAGACAGTGAGCGATGCCGGGCTGAAGCTACATGTGGTGCCGGTGGGAAGGCCGCTACAGGCGAGCGTTACGGCTCCGGCGAAGGAGTTGGAGGGCGCCACGCTGAGGGTGAGGGTAGCGGAGGCACCGACGCCAACGGTGACAACCTGAGAGGACGCGCTGACGTTGAAAGTTGGGGGGGCTGTGGCGGTGGTTGAGTTGCTGATGGAGGCAAAGAGGCCGTGGGTCTCCTGGGCGAGGCCTGCGGTGAAGTAGATGGCGTTAGGGTTGGCGGCGGTGGAGGTGGAGACGAAGATGTCCCAGAGGCCGGGGTAGGAGAGTGCTTTGCCGGAGCTGTCGGCGACCATTCCGAGGTAGCTGTACGGCGAGGTCGGGCTGTAGGCGGTGATGAGGCCGTCGCCGAAGTTGCCGATGAGCAAATCGCCGCCGTAGATGCCGAAGCCCGCCGGAGCGATGGCCACGCCCCAGGGAGCGTTCAGGTTGCCGCCTGTGACGACGCGGGCGACGAAGTTGCCATTGACGTCAAAGACGGAGACGAAGCCGGTGTTGGTGCCGAGGATTTCCTGATACGGATTGGTGCCGGTGGTGGTGCGAAGCATGTATGTGACGAAGACCTGGGTGCCGAGGACCTTGATGGCGTATGGGGCGTAGCCGGCGGGGGTGCTGGGATCGGTGAAAGTGCCGGCCAGGGTGGCGGGCTGGAAGGTGGTGTTGTAGATTTCGACCTTGCCTGCGAGGCCGAAGTTGGGCGCCAGGAGAAATGTGCCGGTGCTATTGGTCACCAGCGCGAGGTCGGTGTAAACCGCGCTCTGAGTGCTGTTATTGATGGCTATGAGGGCATGGTTGCCGGTAGCGGAGGTGCCACCGTTCCAGCCGGAGATGGTCCCGTCGAGCGTGGCAAAGAGGAAGGAGGCTTTGGAGGTGTTGGAGAGGATAAATCCGGTGGTGGTGTTTTGCACGGTGCCGGTGGGTTGGCCAATGCCAGTGCCGGACGACGGCGGGACAATCGCCTTGAAGGATCCCAGGACCCCGGCTACAGAACTGAGGTAGCTGAAGCCGGTGACGGCGGTATCGATCCAGAGCGTGTTGCCGCCAGAGACTCCCCATGGGTCGACGAAGCCTGGGTCCGTGGTGATTGCGGGTACGAATCCGTCGGAGACGATGTTGGTGACCTGGAAGGTGCCGGCGACCTGTGCGTTCGCCGAGGTAGAGGCTGTGATTGCAGCGATGAGGAGGGCGGCGATGGGGAGGGCTGCCGAGGTGAACTTTGCCGAATGGCGCATGATGATCTCGCTCTGTCGCCCTCGCCGCGGGGCGGAGAGCGTCTGCCGGTGGGAAGTATCGGCCAGCAGGTTGCAGAGTAGGAGTTTCGCGTGCGCCAAGTGTCAGGGAATTGTCATGCGTTAGTTATTTGTGTGTCTTGATGTTTATCTGGAAATGCAGAAACGGGATGGGTCAAACTAGTGCACGGACATCAGGAAATCGATGGTGGCACCCGTCGAATCGATGGCTCGGTACAAGTAGCACCAATGACCCTTCACCCGAACGTAGGTTTCGTCGACCCGCCAGGACTTGTTTGTCGTCTTAAGATGCCGTCGCAGTAGCTGCTCCAGCTCAGGGCCGTAGTTACTGAACCCAGCGCCAGACCGTAGTGTGATCGACATTGATACCACGCTCTTGCAGCAGTTCCTCAACGTCACGCAATGAAAGAGAATAGCGGAATACCACCGGACTGCACAAAGTATGAAAGTCGTCGGTAGAGCGTCAGTTCAAAGTGAGGCACCACCAAGTCGTCTGGGTTGTCGCCATTTGAAGATCACGGGTCGGGCTACCATTTTTCGATTCTTCATATCGCGCCGGCCAGAAACCCTTAAGTTGCAACACATCCTTTGAGCTTGACGGGGTTGTGGCAGCCGATGCAGTTTTGCTGAATCAGCGGCTTGACGGCAGTCTCGTAGGCGTTGGCGGATACGGCGGGAGGCGGTGTTTCAGACGGCGATGCAGTTTGCCGTGCGGATGCGAACAGCTCAAAACCGCTGGTCGGGCGATGGAGGACCAAAGCTGCAGAGAAGAGGCAAGGAGCCAGCCCTCTGATTTTCTCATTCGCCGATTCCTCCGGGAACTGCTGGCCCTGACAGGTGCGGAGCGGGTACGTTGATCGCTCTATCATTATGAGTTGCGGATGCGGCATTGTGAAGAGCTTCGCTTGCGGCACCAGTGCCCCCCACAGTTCGCGTGCTGTGCGGTTTGTGATCGAACTTGACCGTCATGCGCAGTGGCGACTACAAGATTCGATGGGGTAATTAATACGATGTTTGAACTTACTTCGCTAAGGGCAGGCTGGAGCACGAAAGGCAACCGGATGACTGCAGGCAGTCGCATGACGACTCAGATTACGCGCCGTTCGTTTGTGGCAGGAGCTGCCGGGGTCGTGGGAACAATCGCGCTGCAGCCGGCGTTCGCGTCGGCGGCACAGGGCGCTTACGACCTGGTGGCGAAGGTGGATCGCGCGCGGATATTGAACGCTGCGCAACGATTTCTTGGAGAGCAGCCGGTTACGGTTATGGCGTCGCACAGCGATCGGACTCAAGGCGGAAAGCATGACTATTTCTCCGAGGGTGATTACTGGTGGCCGGACGCGAAGAATCCGGGCGGGCCTTACATTCGGC
Source organism: Acidobacteriota bacterium (assembly GCA_030775885.1). Lineage (GTDB taxonomy): Bacteria > Acidobacteriota > Terriglobia > Terriglobales > Acidobacteriaceae > Edaphobacter. Next base: position 3,867 of record JALYIG010000180.1, read on the forward strand.
GCGACGGATTTTCCAATCCTGCCAACTTCAACGACAATCGCGAGGCGCTTATTCGGCTTTCGTTGATCGCGCCCGCACTGGCTGCAGCGTGGCGACTGACCGGCGACAAGCGATACTCCACGCACTTCGTGAAGCATCTGCGCGCGTGGTTCGTCGATCCGGCAACGAAGATGAATCCGAACCTCGAATATGCGCAGGCGATCTTCGGTGTGTCGAAAGGCCGCGGCACCGGGATTATCGACACCTTGCACCTGGTGGAAGTTGTGCGAGCGATCCGGGTGCTCGAGGCGCGAGGCGGCATCAGCGTCGCGGAAATGCAGCCGATACGCACGTGGTTCGCTGATTACGTGGGCTGGATGGCGACCTCGCAGAACGGCAAGGATGAGGAGACGGCGAAGAACAATCACGGGACGTGCTGGGTGCTGCAGGCGGCTGAGTTTTCGCAGTTTGCGCGGCGGCCCGATTTGACTTCGCTGTGCCGCGACCGCTTCAAAGCCGCGATTGTTCCTGACCAGATTGACAGGGATGGGAGCCTGCCGCTCGAATTGGCGCGCACCAAGCCATACAGCTATGCCTTGTTTGACACCGATGTGCTGAGCGGCATCTGCGAGTCGCTATCGACGAAAGATGACAACCTCTGGACCTTCAAGGGGCCGAATGGGAAGGGAGTCGCGGACGCGTTGGCGTTTGTGTTTCCTTACATCGCTGACAAGTCGAAGTGGCCGTTCGCCAAGGATGTCGAATACTTTGACGATCTGCCGGCACGGCGGCCAAGCCTGCTGTTCGCAGGCGAAGCGCTGGGGCGAGCGGAGTATATCGAAGCGTGGCGCACGCTCGATCCCGATCCCAAGGTGCCCGAGGTGATTCGCAATATGCCGATTCGCCAGCCGCTACTGTGGATGGATACTGTGTTGCGCGGGTGAGCGTGTGGGTTTCGTGCTTGCCAGGCGATTCAGTTCGGAACCGGCGAGCAGAAATCCGCCGACCCCATAGACGTAGCTGGCTGAGGGTTTGAACTTGCCGGGCTGGCCGTCGATGGGCTGGATTGAGCCGAGGCGGCCGTCCGCGTAAATGTGCGTCAGCATTCCCGTCCAGGCGCGTTGCGCGACCGGCAGATATCGCTTGCGGTCGAGGATGTGCTGGTTGATTCCGTAGGCGATGGCGTAGGTGAAGAAGGCCGATCCGGAGACCTCCGGCAGGTCGTAGGAAGCTGGATCGAGCAGGCCCGATCGCCATAGCCCGTCGGGGCTCTGGATGGCTGCGACGGCGGCGGCCATATCGCGCAGCTTCTGGACGAACTTTGGCCGCGCGGGATCGTCGGGCGGTAGGACTTCGAGAATCTTCACCAGCGCGCCCATCACCCAGCCATTGCCGCGCGACCAGAAGAGCTTGCGGCCGTTGTCCTGCTTCTGGGTGAAGTAGCGGCTGTCGCGGAAGT
>JALYIG010000181.1 GCA_030775885.1 Acidobacteriota bacterium
CATGAGATCAGGAAGGGTGGAACCTGGTGGAGGTAAGTTCAAGTAAGCTCTGCCTTCATTCTGATCATTTTGCAGCGAGCGGTCAGCGGCATTCAACTCGGGTGCTGCCGACCTCTGAAACTCCAGAGCCAATCGGTCAGAGGCGGTCTGACGATTCTCTGTAGTCGCCGGGAAGCACGAGGAGTGTCTGTGACTTCAAAGGCATCTGTAACTGTGAGATGTCACGCCATTCCCATCTTCGAACCTGCATATAGATAGACCGGACATAGATCTTGACGATTGTATTCTTAGAGATCTTATGGCTGAAACTCTTAAAGTCGCCGTGGCCGGCCTCGGTCGCATGGGTGCGATTCACGCCCTCCACGTACACGAACTGGCCCGTGATACACAAACCTGTCAGCTTGCAGCCTTGGCCGAACCCGATTCGGACCGCGCTCATCGTTTCCTCTCCCAAATCGGAGATGACGTGCCCATCTTCCCCTCCGTCGATGCGCTGGCTAAATCCGGCGTCTGCAATGCAGCCGTCATTGTTACGCCCACAGAAAAGCATCGCGAGCACGCAGCCACACTCATCTCCGCCGGTTATCGCGTCTTGCTGGAAAAGCCTCTCACTGGAACTCTCGAAAGCGATCAAGCCTTTGCCGCGGAACTTGACCGCGATCACCCCGACGCACTTATGATTGCCTTTCAGCGGCGCTTTGATCAGCCCCTGCAATACGCTAAGGAACTCATGGAAAGTGGCGCGATTGGCAGGGTCTTCAAAATCTTCTCCGCGCTCGAAGATTCCAATCCCGCGCCCAACGGATATAAGAGCGGCGGCATCTTGCCTGACATGTCTGTACACAACGTGGACGAAATTCTTTGGCTTACGGGCCGCACGCCCACCAAAGCTCTAGCCATCGGCTCGCGGGTGTATAGCCACGCCCTCACAACGTGTCTTGAAGATTTTGACGATGCTCTACTTTACCTTTGGTTCGACGAAAATCTGTTAGCCCAAGTGCAGGTCAGCCGAAACCACGTCTCCGGCTATCGCGTGGAGACCATTGTCTTCGGCGATGAAGGACAAATTCATGTGGGCCACTTCGATCAACAGTTAACCAGCATTACCGTCGAAGCCTATGGCCGCCGTGGCCGCTCCGAACCGCTCGCTCGCAAAACATTCCCGATGCGCAGCTACGAGCAGCCCCTGCCGGAGTTTGTCGATCGTTTTGGCGCCGCCTACAAGGCCGAACTTTCTGCCTTTATCGAATGCTGCCGCACCGGCGTCCCGTTCCCGACGACCCACCGTGACGGCCTTCGCGCTCAAGAGGTCATCTCAGCGGGTATGCGCGGCATGTTCGGCCAGGGCCACGCGGTAGAAATTAAGTAAACTTCGTCACTCGCCAAAGCACAACACCGCCAGTCACCAAGATGGCTATCAGCGCCACGGCGAACAGCTCCAACCACCCTGTTTGAATCTCCATCTTCGGTACCCGTGCCAGTGCGCCCAATCCCACAAAAATCAGCGTGGCAGCGGCAATCAGCAGCCAGTCCATCCACGTTCGGCGAACCTCGCCGGCGCTCACATCACGACCTTCCATACGCGCCGATACATATGCCGGATCGATGCCGTACAGTGCGGTTTCCCGCCGGGCGGCTTGCCTCGAACTCGCATATTCTCCCTCTGACGCCGAGGATGCGGAAATAGCCAACGCGCCCAGCGCCATCATTGCGGATCCGCCAATCACTTCCGCGTAAACGTTTGCCGGCAATCCACGCAATTCGCGAAACACCAGTAATCCCAGCAGCAGCCCCCAGAGTTGGTTTGTATTCGATAACGGAATTCCCCGACTGATTCCGACATACTTCGTCGCATAGTTCTGGAACAGGTCGCCCACTACCCACATAAAGCCGCCCATGGTCGGCCACAACAGAATTGCGCGATTGGCAACTAACTCATGCCAGAAGGGTCCAACCCCGCCCGTAAATACCAGCGCTACCACCGTCATCATCGTCATCTCGCCAAATGTAAAAAACGTGAGGAACGTGAGCGGGTTCATGCCGGTGATATACGCCTTTCGATAAGGGATGTACATGGAGCCGAACATCAGGCCCGCGCCCGCTGCCGCTGCAATGCCGTGCATCGCGCTCCCATGTGGCGCCTCCGACGTCGACGCCGCCGAGATTAGTATCGCCCCCACGAAAATGACGACGGCACCGCCGATCACACCCGCCTTCCGAGTCCAACCGGCCCCATGCAGTTCCTTGAACAGCAGCGTGCCCCAGAGTATGCCAATGAGACTGTTGGAATTCCAAAGCGGAAACGCGAGGCTCAGTCCGATGTCCCGCACCGCGAAAATCGTAAGCGTATTGCCGACCGCCCAGAGGCAGCCAGCCATCACGCCCCACAGGACAAGATGCGGCACATGCCGAGCGTCACGGAACGTATCACCGGTTCCACGAATCAACGCCGGCAGGCTCCAGCGCGATACAAACGCACCAAAAACCATCATGAAAGAGATCACGAGCGGCGAAACCGCGACCGTCACCAGTTTGGTTGGCGCTTCCGCTCCCGCCAACCAGAGTGCCGCCGCAAAACCACAAAATATTCCAAGCCTGTGCAGAACTCGCTGCCGTGATCGGTCCGGCAGCGTATCACTGAGCGCGCCGCTGAAGACAGTCTCTCCTGTATTCATCTCGCTATCCGGAGGAGCAGCAATCCTATCAGGAGAACGATCAGGGGAACCCAAAAGTGAACGTCTCGGAAGACGGCGGTCCACCAGCTTGGCCTTTGCTTCAAAGATATCTTTCCGCGCGTTGTCGCATCGTGAGAATTATATGTCGGGGAAATCAGGCGAGAGCGCCGGCAGCGGGTTGGCGTAGGACTGAAACGACTACGCCATAGGACTGTGACGACAGAACCGTCAGTAAAGCAGAAAGTCCTAGTTGCTACAGAAGAGGTAGTCAAGCGCAGGTTGTCCGGCTACAAGGAAGTGCTGCAAGTTTTAGAGTGAATACGAAGCGGGCCTGAACGACCTTGGTAGGTGAGTCACTAGTTGGGTAACCCGAACAGCCTTTCGATGAACTGGACCTGTTGCTGAAGATCCTTCCCGCTGACTCACCGAGCCTGACCTTTTCGGATCATGTGCATCGCCTCGTAACCCTTGGATCGTTCGCGGAATCGTGCGCCGCGCACTTCCGAATTCGCGGAAGCCCTGCTTGGCATTGACCATGCGTTTGATCGAGCGGTGATCTTGCTCCAGGATGTTGTTGAGATACTGGGCGGGTCGACGCTGGCAGTGCAGCCGAAGAACTCCTTCCTTTTTCATGGTTGATAGCGGAGCTGTAGATCGGTGCCAGGTCCGTGTGGATGACTCGCGGCTGCGGATGCGATGAGTCGCTTCAAAGCGTTACGAAACAGTCGCGTGGCGGCCGCGCCATCACGCTAAGCTGACAGCAGGAAGTCAATAGCGGCGTCGACAGAGTCGATGGTGCGGTACAGGTAGCACCACCGTCCCTTCACTCTGATGAAAGTCTCATCCACTCGCCAGGCCCTGTTGGTCGGTTTCAAATGACAACGGAGCCGCTGCTCGAGTTCGGGACCGTAACGTTGCACCCACCGCCATATCGTGGTGCGTTCGGAGGCCAGGCCGAGTGTGACATTCATTATGCCGAGTTGGAGGCTCTCGTAAGATAACGTTCATGGCCAAACGGTCGGCTCAGGAAGTAATCGATAATGCCATCCGCGAGAATCGGCCAAACGAGTATCTGCTGTACGGCTTCGCGCTGCTTTTTGTCGGACTCGGAACCGGTTCCTTCATTTACTCGGTATTGAATGGCCACTGGGCGCTCAGCATTGGGTCTGCCATTGAATCCGGCCTCTTTTACCCAGCGCTGAACGCGGTGCAGAAGATCCGAAGAGAGAACCAGAAGATCAGGTTGCTCGAACTGGCGCTTACCAATGCAAAGACGGCCGACGAAGCGGCGATTGCGCTGGGCAAGATTTTTCTGCAGGAATTTAGTGATAATAGGGGGAGTACCGATGTTCGGACTAAAAAACACAGCGGCTGATGTTGCGGTTCTCATCGAGCGAGGGCTGAGGGATGGGTCAATTTGTCTTGATTCCTTCACAGACCATGACGCCAGGCAATCTGCAGTAACCACCGAGGGTTTCAAGGCAACTGAATTAAAGGAGCTGGCCACCACGGCTAGAGCGGAAAAAAAACTGGGATCGCCGGCTATGACCGAATTTGTCACTAAGGTGCGGCTAAATAGGCTTCGAGATGACTTACGGCAAGACGCCGAATTGCTCACCGAGTTGGACCGTTTTCAAGAGCGCGTAACCAAAATTTTTGAGCAGCGGACGGCCGACCGCAAGGCTACCCGAGTAGTCGAAAAGACAAGAAGCACAAGGTAAACCAGGCCAGGTAAACCACCTGATGGAGCGACGCTTGCAGCTGCAAGACCTTTGTCCCACGGGCTTCGGCTCCTCCCTAAATGGCATCGGCAGAAAATTTTTCGATCAACGATCTATGCTGCTTGCTACCCGGTCTACTTGCGATGCGGCGAGGGTTGCTGTTGGCAACCGTATCCATTTCGAACAAAGCTACCTAGCGTAAAGTATGTTCTGGGGATACTTTCCCCGGAGGTGCCAACCATGACCAAGCTAATCACCTGGCTCGTGAGCACACTCCGTTTTCGATTAGGCAGGTAGCAGCGCGGAGTTATTCAGATCGCGTCAGGCGTCGGTGAAGACTGTTATCGGCCCCGAGCTCATGAGGCGGAGCATTCACGAGGCGGCAAATCGAGTGAACCAATTGGAAGCCCGGCCGTCGGAACGTTCTGTGAGTGGCCATATCAGGACTTCGATTTAACGAATTCAGCTAACGCACCCTCCATCATCATCACTGGGACACCCTGTATACGCTCCAATCGCTTTCGACCTTGCTCGCTTCGCAGTCCGCCTCGGCGCTGTATCCCCTCATTCATGGCGACAGATTGCAGCTGATTCATGATCCGCGTGCGCATCTGTACCAGTCGATGACGATGCCAAAGCAGTTGCCGAAGATCTCGAT
>JALYIG010000182.1 GCA_030775885.1 Acidobacteriota bacterium
TGGTCTTAGGTGTCATCCGCTGACCTGCATGCTGTTGAAACTACGTTTGAGTGCTGGTTCGACCCCTACAATCCCCTCGTCAACCCCGCCTACTTCGGAATTCCCTGCCGCCCGCTGCTGACGGGCATGGAACATTGGGTCGGCCCAGGTGTTCGACTCACTCCGCCCCCCACCCCACCCTCCACCCTCACCGGCACCGTGCAGCTCTCTGCCAACGACAGAGCCGGACTTCACTGGGGTCCCGGCGAATTGAACCTACCAGCCCCTCCACGAGCTCAAACCAGACGCCGTGATCGGCAACGTCGTCCTCGTCTACAACGGCACCTTCGACCTGCCCCTCCTCGCCGCCCAGACCGACGCCTCAGCCGGCAAGATGCCGCTGCTCCAGCACCGCAACGCCGAGGCTCTCGCCCACGTCCAACACGCCGCGCAGCTCGCCCCCGACTCCGCCGACGTCACCCATGTCCTCGCCCTCGCCCTCCGCGCCAACGCTCGCACCGCCGACGCCGACGCAGCCGCCGCCCGCTCCATCCACCTAGCCCAGACCATCTACCCCGACTTCCAGAAGGCTTTGGCCAAGTAGACAGCATCCAGCCCGGTCTTGATCTTGCCTCTCGCAGATGTCCGTGTAGTCGGCTTATCGTACAAGTGCGAAATCCTAATTGGGCGATGACGGCCTGACGCTCTTTGCAGCGTCGCTGCCGCCAGTTTTCTGGAGTTTGGATGTCTCTTCGGAAATAAGCTGGCTAAGGAATCTCTGAAGAAGTTTGTCCGGTTAGAGAGAGTACCTCAGGGGCTAAAAGCCCCGTGCGAGCGGGCGACTTACGACACGGATGAATCCGTGCCCTTAAGCAAGACGGGGTTCTTTGCGCCCTCTGAAAGCCGCTGGACTCGAGAGGACCCCCGATAGGCTTTCGCGGCGGTATAAATGCGGGGATTCTTCGCTTCGCTCAGAATGACAACCATGGAATATCAGAATGACAACCATGGAATAAAGGACAACCCCAAATCATCTGGCGGGTTTAGTGGGGTGGATTTTCTTTGCTCCAGAGTTTCAGTGGCAACAGGAGCGACATGACTGCCAGCAGAATTGTTGCGGACATGGGCACCGCCAACCCTACGCTAAGAGACTGGCGCTGGGAGGACACGAAGCCGGTGAGCCAGGGGAGGCTGGAGGCTCCTACGCCCGCGAGAAAGAAGATTGCGCCGCTGCGATGGAAGCGCAGCGCCCATGCGAGCAGAAGAGGGTAGACCGGCCCGATGCCGAACCCCAGGCAGAAGGCTGCGATCAACATCAGCAGGCCGCTTCCGCTTGCAATCAGGAGGATGGACGCGACGGCCATCAGCAGGACGCTGGCGCGGACGGTCCATTCCGCAGACCTCCAGCGGCTGTAGGTCGACCAGAAAAGGCGGCTGAGTAAGAGGCCTGCCCAAAAGCACGATGGTGCGGCAACTGCTGCGGCGATTCCGTGGCCGCCGCGTTTGGCGTATGTGGCCAGCCAGCCGCCGGCGGAGGCCTCGACGCCTGGGACGAGTATGGTCATCAGGATCAAGCCGGCCGGCACGCTGCGGAAGATCGCCCACGGCCGGCCTTCTCTGGTGCTTGGCTCGATTGGGAGGTCGGGCTGAAACAGCGTCCACGCGGTGAGCAGGACGAAGCAGAGGGCGAGACCGAAGAGTACGGGCCGGATGTCACCGGTGCGGAGGGCGCTCACGGTCAGCGAAGGACATGCGAAAGCTCCGAGGGCCCAAAAGAGGTTGAGCCTGACCAGCACGGTCCCGCTGCCGCCTGATTGGCGCTGTCGAATCAGGTTGATGGAAGTCATAGCAAGGCCGAGTCCGAGACCGTAGAGCAATATGCAACCAAAGGCTGCGCCTGAAGGACAGAGCGCCAGTCCAACTGATCCAGCGACGACAGCCATACTTCCCAATAATAGGGAGTTACGCAGCGATCCATGCACAACCAGAGAGCCCAGCGACGCCCCGATGAACGCCATCAGGAAGAGGCGGCCGCCCTGCTCGTCGTGGAGACCCCAGCGGAGAAGCAGGGCCGGCAGCAGGGCTCCGGGAAGCGCAACTCCTACACCGGTGGCGGCAAAGCCGATGTATAGCGGAAGGGCTGCGAGCGCCACGCCTTTCCGATGCGCTGCGCGGGTCGTATCGTCGGCGACTGGTTGGAGTGCAGGGTTCGTCATTGCTTCGGTCTATGGCTCTTTGATGGTATCCGGCGGAGGGCGATTGTGCCGCTTTTCGGTATATCATTGGCTATCGGGTTGCTGGGGATTCCGTCTAATCCAGACCGGCGACTGTACGACATCTGTCCCGTGGAGATGCTCCGAACTATGCCAAAGATTTCGAAGATCCTTCTGCTTGCGGTGTCTGTTGCTCTGGTACTCACGGTTTTCCTGGGTGTGAATGCGAGCGGAGTGCGCGCCGCTTCGACGAATGAGGACGGCGCGTATCGCCAGATCAACGTCTACACCGAAGTACTGCGCCACATCCAGACGGATTACGTGACCGACCCGAACATCACCCAGGTGACGAATGGGGCGCTGCGCGGACTGCTGGAGTCTTTGGACTCGGATTCGAGCTACCTGACGCCGGAGGATACGAAGACTTATAAGGCCGACGCGACACAGCGCGAGCGGGCCAAGATTGCGCAGGCGGGAATCAACGTTTCCAAACGGTTTGGATACGCCACGGTCGTGTCGGTGGTGCCGGGCAGCCCGGCGGACCACGCAGGCCTGGTTGATGGCGACATTTTGGAGGCGATCGAGGGCCGGGACACGAGGAACATCTCCCTGGCGATGATTCAGCGGATGCTGGAAGGCGCTCCGGGAAGCACGTTGACGCTGGGAGTTGTGGGCCACACCGGCAAGGCAGAGCCGGACAAGATCACGATAACGCGCGGTGTTACGGTTGTGCCTCCGGTGGTGGACTACCTTCCTCCCGTGGTGGACCAGTTGTATGAGAACACATCGATTCTGTACCTGAAGCCGGAGATTCTGGACCACGACCATGTGCAGCAAGTCGAGGCGAAGTTGAAGAGCATGCAGAAGTCGGGCAACAAGAAGGTTCTGTTGGACCTTCGCGATGCGGCGGCGGGCGATATGGCCGAGGCGACGCGGCTGGCCAACTTCTTCCTGAAGGACGGCACAATCGCTACGCTGGAAGGCCAAAAGTTCACGAAACAAGTATTTACGGCAGATCCATCCAAGGCGATCCAAGCGACGGTGCCGGTGGTTGTGCTGGTGAATCGCGGGACGGCGGGACCGGCGGAACTGGTAGCGGCGGCTCTGGGCGATAACAAACGCGCGGAGGTGGTCGGCGAGAAGACCTTCGGCGCGGGTGCCGAGCAGAAGACGTTTGAGCTGCCGGATGGGGCCATGCTGATTCTTACGGTGGCGAAGTATGAATCGCCTGCTGGAAAGAAGCTGCAAGACGATGGCGTGACACCGCAGGTGCTACTGGCTTCGGCCGTGGAGGATCAGGCGGATGTGGACGAGGGCGCGCAGGTGACGGCTACGGCTACAACTCCTGCTCCTGTGAAGAAGCCAGTTGCTCCGCAGGTTGATCAGCAACTGACCAAAGCGCTGGATATTCTGAAGGGCAAGACGGCGTAGTTGGGCGGTACGAGGTAGCGTCAGGCGATCCGATTCGGCTTGCGAGCGGGCGGCATTCTGAAGGCGTGAGCGCGTGGTCCGCCATGCTATCGTGAAGATGCCGTGCCCAGTCTATTCAGCGATGAGCAAGAGTCCTCGGAACGGGTAAGACTGCCGTGGTGGCGCAAGGTCTTTGGCCACATGGACGGGATGAACCCGCTTCACGGACCTGCCTATCCAACGCGGCATATTGCGGCGCGGGCGACGTTCCTGGTGCTACTGGGCCTGTCCTCCCTGTTTGGCATGATGTGCGGGCTGATGCTGGTTTATACCATCGACCTGCCGCAAATGGATGACCTGGTTCGCTACCGCCCGAATACGACGACTGAATTGCTGGACGTGCATGGACGAGAGATCGGCTCGTTCGCGTTGGAGCGGCGGGTGGTGTTGCCGTATACGGAGTTTCCGCCAGTGCTGCGGCAGGCTCTGATCTCGATTGAGGACAAGACGTTCGAGCGCAACTGGGGCGTGAACCTGATACGCGCGGTGGGTGCGGCGTGGCGCGACCTCCATTCGCGCAGCCGTGCGCAGGGCTCCTCGACGCTGACGATGCAGTTGGCGCGCAATCTATTTTTGTCCAACGAGAAGACGTATGGCCGCAAGATCCAGGAAATCCTGCTTGCGATGCAGATCGAGCGGGTGTTTACCAAGGACCAGATCTTCGCGATGTATGCCAACCAGATTTACCTGGGGCATGGCACGTATGGGTTCGAGGCGGCTTCGGAGTATTACTTCTCGAAGCATGTGCGCGACCTGACGTTGCCCGAGGCTGCGCTGCTGGCTGCGCTGCCCAAAGGCGCAGAGTACTACTCGCCGCAGAACCATCCGCAGCGCGCGCTGACGCGGCGCAATCTGGTCTTGCGGGAGATGCTGCAGGATCACAAGATAACGGCCGAGCAGGAGCAGGCAGCTGCGGCGGGCCCGCTGGGGCTGAATATCGAGCCACCGCCAAACTCGGTCGCGCCGTATTTTGTCGAAGAGGTTCGGCGGCAGTTGGAGAAGCAATTCGGCGCAGAAGAGGTGCATGGCGCTGGGCTGCGCGTGTATACGACGTTGGATCTCGACCTGCAACTGGTGGCGAACAAGGCGGTGCTCGATGGAACAGCGGCGTATGAGCGGCGGCACGGATGGAAAGGCCATCTTGAGAACGTGATTGCTGACGGCAAGGACACGGCGAAGTACCAGCATCCGGACTGGAACCAGGCGATCGAAAAGGGTGGCTATTATCACGCGCTGGTGACCGAGGTTTCGGCGGAGAAGGCGCTGGTAAAGATTGGCCCGATGCGGGCCGTGATGACTCCGGCGGATTGGAAGTGGACGCAGCAGATTTCGGCTGACAAGTTCCTGAAGACGGGGGACGTGGTGTACGTGAAGCTGGGCGGTACCTCTGCGGACGGGGTGATGCACGCCGGGCTGGAGCAGGACTCGGGCGCGCAGGCGTCGATGATGGCGGTGGACAATGCGAGCGGCGAGGTGCTGGCGATGGTTGGCGGACGCGACTTCGCTCTGAGCCAGTTCAACCGGGCAACGCAGTCGGAACGCGAAGTTGGGTCGTCGTTCAAGCCGTATGTTTATACGACCGCGATTGAGGCGGGCGCGAAGCCGAGCGACGTCATCGTTGACGGGCCGGTGAGCTTTTACACGCCGAACGGGCCGTACACGCCGCACAACTACGAGGGAGACTACAAGGGGTCGATGACGCTGCTGAACGCGTTTGCCGAGTCGCGCAACATTCCGGCGCTGAAACTTGCGGACAAGGTTGGCATACGCAAGGTGATCGAGATGGCTCACAGGTTTGGCGTCGTAAGCAATATTCCGGCCTATCTGCCGATTGCGATCGGTGCTGCCGACCTTTCGCTGTATGAGCAGGTGCAGTCGTACAGCGTGTTTCCGAATGACGGAATTCGCATTGAGCCGCACTATATCCGCAAGGTGACGCAGGCGGACGGGTTGCCGATGGACGAGGCTCCTCCGGTCGTCGCTGAGGTGATCTCGGTGGAGACGGCGCGGACGATGATGCAGTTTCTGCAGGCCGTGACGCGCATGGGCACGGGCGCGGCGGCGGCGCAGCTGAAGCATCCGCTGGGCGGCAAGACGGGTACGACCAATGGCTACACCGATGCGTGGTTCATCGGATTTTCGCCGTCGGTGACGTGCGGGACCTGGATTGGGTTCGACGACCGGCAGTCGCTCGGCGAGAAGGAGACCGGCGCGAAGGCCGCGCTACCGATGTGGATGGACTTCATGCGGGCGGCGATTACGAAGACTCCGAATGAGACATTCCCGGCAGGCAACGAGCCGAAAAAGGAGCTCGATGTGCCGCTGACTCCGCCGGCGGATTCTCCGGTCGTGAAGGCCATTCCGAAGGCGCCGGAGGAAAGCGACCGTGAGGCTGCGGAGCCTGACAGCGGCACGAAGACTGAGCCTGCGCCAACGGCTCCTCCAGCTGTGCCGCCGCCGCCGCAGTAGCCCCCTGCGCTACGGGGTGGGGAACAGGGCCTGGCAAAGGGTGAAGTAGCGACGGGCATGGCTGACGTCGCGGGCGATCTGGTCGCGGAGGCTCTGGGTGGTTCGGAAGGCGCGCTCCTCGCGTAGACGGCGGAGGAAAGTGAGGCGGAGGGGGGTGCGTTCGCTCAGCTCGATGGGCTCAAAGTTGAGCAGGTGGGATTCGACGGCGAAGGAGTCGGGGCCGAAGGTGGGGCGGTTGCCGATGTTGGTGACGGCCTCGAAGGCGTGGCCGCCGATGGCCAGGGTAGTGATGTAAACGCCGTTGGCGGGAAGGAGTTCGGGATAGGGTGCGAGGTTGATGGTGGGGACGGCGTACTTGGCGCCGTAGCCGCGGCCGGAGGCGGGGGTGGAGTCGATGCTGAAGGGACGGCCTAAGAGGGCGCGGGCGTGGCTGAGGGCATTGTTATCGCTGAGGGCTCCAGCGGTGAGCAGGGAGCGGATGCGACTGGAAGAGACTGGGGCTCCGCGAAGGGAGCGCGGGGCATAGATGGCGACGCCGAAGCCGAGTTCCTGGCCGAGGGCCTCCAGGCTGTCGTTGCCGCTTTGGGCGCGGCCGGCGCCGGCCTCGGCGTGGTAGCCGAAGCGGAAGTTTTCGCCTTCGTGGACCTCGGTGACATGGACGCCGTTGACCAGTATTTCCTTGGCGAAGTCGCGGGAGTGCATGCGGCGGAGCACGTCGGTGAAGGGCAGAACGAGGGTGGCGTCGATGCCGGTGGCGGCGAGGAGTTCGAGCTTGCGGGACAGCGGAGTGATGAGGGTGTGCGGGAACTCGGGGCGGAGGACGCGGGCGGGATGGGGATCGAAGGTGATGGCGATGGATTCGCCGCCCAGGAAGCGGGCACGCTCGATGACCTCGGCGATAACCCACTGGTGGCCGAGGTGGACGCCGTCGAAGTTGCCGATGGTGGCGACGACCGGAGTGCCGGGGTTGGGGAGGTGGGCGAGTTGGGTGTAGGTTTTCATCGGGCCAAGGGGTCAGGGTTTAGGGGCTAGGGTAGAGCTTGAGAGCGGCTTCGGTGGCGATGTCGAATTGGAGTTGGAGGCCGTCGTAGGCCAGGCGGATGTGTGGGGGAAGGATGGCGTCGGTGGCGGCGTGGTCCAGGTCGTGGGACATGTGGGTGAAGAAGGCGCGGCGGGGCTTGATGCGCTCGACCAGGGCTATGGAATTGTCCAGCGTGGAGTGGGTGGGGTGAGGTTGGCGGCGGAGTGCGTCGAGGACGAGG
>JALYIG010000183.1 GCA_030775885.1 Acidobacteriota bacterium
CCGTAAACTCCGGCAACAAATAATGGAACTGCCAAACATACCCCACCTCGCGGTTGCGAAACTCAGCCGCTTGCCGAGCATTCAGCCCGCCGACCCGGACCTGGCCTGCACCCGCCTCGCCCACCCAGACATCCCCCGCCGTCGGGCGATCCAGCGCCGCCAGCAGATGCAGCAGCGAACTCTTACCCGAGCCACTCTCCCCCACAATCGCAACCATCTCCCCGGCCGCTACCGAAAAGTTCAGCCCGCGAAACAGCACCACCTCACCCCGAGCCCCATCGCCGCCCGCGCGTCTATCTACCGCCGCCGCCGGATAAATCTTCGTCAACCCCTCCGCCCGCAGCATCATCGCCATCCCATTTCCACCCTGTCTCCCAGGCACGTCATTTTGAGCCCACTTTTTCAGTTGTCATTCCGAGCGCCGCTTTTTGAGTTGTCATTCCAATCGTCACTCTTAGGTTGTCATTCTGAGCGCAGCGAAGAATCCCCGTATTTGTACTTGTCTTTGCTTTGCAGTTGCCTTGCTTTTGAGACTTGCACTTGCTTCTAAGATAGGTCCGGGCTTCAGCCGGGACATTGAAAGCCCACCAAAGAGTCGGGGCTTCAGCCCCGGGCGCATGCTGTGGATCACTTCGCCCCTCCCTCCGCATGCCCCGAATAATTCCCCAGCGAAATCGCCATCCGGTTCCACGCATTGATCGTTGTAATCGCCAGCGTCAGGTCAACCGTCTCCTTCTCGCCGAAGTGCTCCCTCACGTGCACATACACTTCATCGGGAGCGTGCCCATCCTGAATATTGGTAACCGCCTCGGTCCATGCCAGCGCCGCCCGCTCCCGCTGCGTATAAGCACTCGATCCCCGCCACTCCGCAAGCCCGGCAATCCTCTCCTCCGGCTCGTGCAGCTTCTTCAACTCCGCCGCATGCAACTGGATGCAATACTCGCACCCATTCATCAGCGAAGCCCGCAGCCGAACCAAATCCAACAGAACCGGCTCCAGCCCCGTCTTGGTGTTCAGGTAGTGCCCCAGCGCCGTCATCCGCGCCAACCCCTCAGGCGCCAACTTCGCATAACTCAATCTTGCTGCCATGCCAACTCCTCACGTCTGTTTTGCTTAAGGGCACGGCTTCAGCCGTGCCGCTAATAAATCAACTGGATCGCGGCTTGAGCCGCCGAGGTCAAGTCCTCAAGTACCCCAACATCTCCTCTTAGATAGGCGGAAAGTCGATCCCGGATGATAGCCTCATCTCGAACAGAGTCGCGGCTAAGTCGTCCCCGCGTGTGCTCAAAATCGTAAAAGCTAAGTTCAATCACTTGAGTTCCATATTTTGGAAGATCGGTGCGGCGTCGTTGATCGTATACCTTGCGCTGTTCTCCGCGGCTCATCCCCGAGCACGTGAATCTTCGGTCCATGTAGGTTTCTTGAAAATGCTGAATTTCTCTGTATTCAATGACCAAATTCAATTCTGAATAATAGGCATCAACGGGCAGTCGCACACGACGGCCCGACTTTCCCGGATCGCCGAGCAGAAAATTGAACCGATGCTGACGTATTGCAGTGCGACCGAGTGCGTGATCGCAGAGGTCGATCACGTATCTCTCGTCGTTGTCAGTTCTCCGCTTACTCATACCGCAGCGCCTCCGCCGGCAGCACCTTCGCCGCGCTCGCACTCGGATAAATCGTCGCCAGCAAACTCACTCCCAAACTCACCGCCGCCACAATCAACGCGTCCACCAACCGCGGCGCAAACGGCAAGTAGTCGATCGAATAAACCTGCGGATCAAGCTGAATGAATTTGTAATGCCCGCCCACCCAACTCAGCCCATATCCCACCACCAGCCCCACCACGGTCCCAATCACCGAGATCAGCAACCCCTGCAGCAGAAAGATCCGACGCACCTGAGCCGCGCTCACGCCAAAGCTCATCAGCACCGCGATATCCTTTGTCTTCTCCATCACCATCATGGTCAGCGCGATCAGGATATTCAGCGCCGCCACGCACACAATCAGCGCCAGGATGATGAAGGTCACCACCTGCTCCAGCCGCAGCGCGCGAAACAACTCGCGATTCTGTTCCATCCAATTGGTCGTCTGGAAGCCCGGCCCCGCCGCCTGCTCGATCTGTTGCCCCACCTCGGCAGCCTTATACATATTGTCGACCTTGAAGTTAATCGCCGAAATCAAATCCGGCTCCGAAAATAACCTCTGCGCATCCGCCAGCCGCATAAACGCGTAGGTAGCGTCGTACTGGTAGAACCCGGACTTGAAGATCCCCACCACTTCGGCTTTCTGATACTTCGGTACCATGCCCAACGGCGACAACTCGCCCTGCGGACTCACCACCATCACCGTATCTCCAACCAGCGCCCCAATCGACTCCGCCAAATCTTTGCCAATCACAATCGGCGGAATCGCCTGCGCAGCGCTCTCCCCACCTGGCGACAAAAGCCCGGGTGCCCCATCCTTTCCGGCTCCATCGGAAAGGGTGGGATGTAAACCGTTCGAACCCACCGGCTCTAAAGCCCCGGCACTCCCCGCCGTCACATGATCCAGCAGATCCGAAACCGTCCTCTGGTCTGCCGGAACGATCCCTTCAATCTGCGCCCCGCCGCTGCGCACCCCATGCGCAATCAGCACCTCCTCATACAGCGCAGGAGCGGCCGCCGTCACATGCGGAAGCCCCCTCAGCCGCGCCACCAGCGGCCTCCAGTCCCTCATCCCATCCGCAGCAACGCGCATCAGCATCACATGAGCGCTCGACCCCACCAGCTTCTCCTGCATGTCCCGCCGCATGCCATTCGTAATCGCCAGCGCGATAATCAGCGAAGCCACACCCGCCGCCACGCCAATCACCGAGATTAGCGTAATCACGCCCACCACCGCCTGCCGCCGCTTAGCCCGCAAATACCGCGCCGCAATAAACAATTCAAATCGCATCGTCTTCGAGCCTACCTGTAAACCGCACAACCCCTTCGTTCCATGTCGAGAACCCACGGTGGTAATTCCATCCTTACCCAACGCAGATCGAGTTTTTCCAGCCGCTTGAGGTCAGAAAGACATTTCGGCAAGGAAATCAGTGGATTCCCTCTAAGATCGAGGTGTCGAAGTTCTGCTAAGGCGCCAATCGACCGGGGCAGCTGCGAAAGTTTGTTGTTTCGAAGGTGAAGCTCGCGAAGGTTCTCCATCTGTTCAATACATTCCGGCAAGCACTGGAGCTCATTGTCCATCACTCTCAGTTCGATCAGTCCTGCCATCTCACACACACATTCCGGGAACTTTACGAATGCGTTCTCGCTGATGTTGAGATACCGGAGTTTCTTGAGCCGGCCAAGCGAGTCCGGTAGCTCAGATAGCCGATTGTCGTGCAGGTAAAGGAAGTCGCGCAGACCCTCCAGATTTCCCAGTTCCTGTGGCAACTCCGATAGGTTGTTGTGGCCGAGATCAAGCATGCGTAGCTGTTGTAGCTCGCCAATCCTCGCTGGCAAATCTTCCAGATCATTTTCCGCAAGAACAAGCGTCTCGATATCCAGGTCCGACCAGACAGATTCAGGCACACAGCCCAGATGTCTCTTCCAAAGATTCAAATCACGACTAGTCCTCGATTCGATCTCATCCATCGTCACCGCACCACAGCCTTTACCGCGACCACATTCTCATAGCGGTCGTACACCCGCACCGCGATCACATGCTCCGTCGCATTCACCAATCCTGCCGCCGCATCGCCCGCCCCCGCAGGAACCGCCGCCGTAAAGTCATACCGCTCCTCCAGCGAATCCGACACGCGTCCTACCGGCTCCAGATACTGCCAAGGCCCCGCGTCCACCGAATACTCTGCACGCTCAATCGGCGAAGTAGCATCCTTCGCGCTGAACGTAGCATGAATCTTTGCAGGCGTTCCCGCCACCATCACAGCGGTCAACGCTCCCGGTACCGGCGGGGTCGTATCCACCACAAAACTCCCACTAACCCGCTCTCCCGTCTGCGAATCCGCGTCCGTATGCACCGGAGCGTCGCTTGCTACCACCCTTACCTCGTACGTTCCGTCCGGCAGCAGCGAAGAATCGAAGCTCAGATACTTCTCGCTGATCTTGTCTTTCAGCATCCGCCAGTTCTTCTCGCCCACCCCGCGATACCACACCGAGTACACCAAGTCGTCGCCGTTATCGTCATGCGCCGCCCACCGCACCGTTACCGCCGACTTATCCTTCTGCGCCACCAGCGGCTGCGCATTCGCGTCCGGCGTAAACACGGGGACATTCGGATTCGTCGCCACTGGAAAGCTCACCTGCACCGTCTGGTTCGGCACCACGGCCGCATTCGCCGTCACTCTCGCTCCTGGCAGCACCATCACCTCGTCCACCACCGGCGCCACATTCTTCTGCAAGTAATTCAGTCCCACGGAATGCACATCCGCGCCCGTCCGCAGCGCCGCCTTCCACTGCGCAAACCGCCCACCCGGCACCGTCACCGCGCCCGACTTCGCCACCGGCGCCCAGTCGCTCCAGCCCATCAGCGGGCTCTCCACATTGCCGCTGCGCACAAACAGGTCGAAACCCGCCGCGACCTCCGGCAGAACCTCCACCCGTCCCCACTGCGAGAAGCCCTGCGCATCGAACACCTCGCTGGTATACGTCGCATTCGCAGCCACCCTGTCGTCCAGGCGGAACACCTTGCCACTATTGCTCGTCGCCACCAGCAGCCCGTCCTTGCCCGCCGCAAACGCCATCCCCTGCGACGCCTCCAGGTGAGCCACATCGGTGTATTGCCCCGCCACCGCCGGATCCATGCGATACACCCGCCCGCGATTTCCCGTCGCCGCCAGTAAACTTCCCGCGCGATACGCCAGCGCGTAAACCACGTCCTCCTTCAGCGCCAGCAGCTTCACCGGACTCCCATCCGCCGCAATCCTGTAAATCTCCGACCCCTCCGGAATCAGCGTATTCTGCGTCGCCGCGTTCGCCGACCCCGCCTGCGAAAACGTAATCGTCACCCCCACGGCGCCCGTAACCGGCAGCGGCGGCAGCCCCGGACTCTGCGCGCCCGCAGCCGGCCGAGTCCCTACCCCAGCCGAATACACATTCCCGGCGGCATCCATCGCCAGAGCCGTAATCTCCTTCTTCGCCGCCGCATACGCCGCAAACGGCTTTGACCCCGCCACCCGCGTATTGAACTTGTAAATCACGCCGCTTCCATCGCTCCCAGCCCAAAGCGTCCCATCCGCAGCCATCAGCAGGCACCGAATATGCTGGTCAACAGTCCGGAACCCAACCTCAGCCTTGCCCCCCTTCGCCGGAACGCGATACACCACCGCTGGAGCCCCCGCCGCCACATACAGATCTCCGCCCGTAGCTTGCAACACATCCCACAGATATTTCGGCTTTTCTTCCGTCACCGCAGCGTCAAACACCGCCGCTGCATCCGCCGGAGTCACTCCCAGCCGGTACACCTTGCCATCCGGAGAGGTCGCCGCGTACATCTGCCCATCCGTCCCTAGCCGCAGAGACTGCACGCCAAGCTCTTTCCCTTCGAACACCTTGGTCGCCTTGCCGTCAGGCGCGATCCGCATCACCACCGCACCGCCCGCCGCCGTCCCACCCATCCCTACATACGCGTTGCCAGCCGCATCCTCTGCGACAGCCCACACATAATTCCCACCCGTCTGGTAGAGCAGGGAAGTTGCTGGCCCCGCCTCCATCCGTCCATCGCTGCGTATCGCCACCCCTTCCGTCGTCCCACGCTCCATCTCGTCGTAGCGCGTGACCGACCAAACCTTGGTTCCCTGCGCCACCGCGCCGTACGCAAGAATTCCGCTCAACGCCCCCGCCAGCGCCGTTCCCAATCCCAAACCGATCCGCATCGTCATACTCGCAGTCTACTTCCTCTCAAATGAAAAGAGACGGAGCCAAAGCCCCGCCTTCTCGCTTGCACTCACCACCAACCACTATCCTTCGTTCACCAGCACAGCCCGATACCTCACCTTGCTCTTCTTTACTTTCGCGATCGCCTCATTCGCCTTCGCCATCGCAAACCGTTCGGTCACTGCCTTCACCCCGTGCCGAGCCGCCACATCCAGCATCTCGAACAGGTCTTGCGGGCTCCCAATCGGGCTTCCTGCCACTGCCCTCTGCCCGCTGATCAGCGGAAACGCCTGCAGCGGAATCGGCGACGGCGGCACGCCCACCACGCACAGCGTTCCCTTCGGCCGCAGGCTGTTCACCAGCGCCTGCCAATCCTGGTCCGCGCTCACCGTCGACAGCACTAAATCGAACGACCCTGCAACCTTCTTCAACTCGGCAGTGTCCCGCGTATTCACAAAGTGGTGCGCGCCCAACTCCAGTGCCTCAGCCTCTTTGTCCTTCGAGGTCGACAGCGCCGTCACCTCCGCACCAAATGCGCGTGCAAACTGGATCCCCAGATGTCCCAATCCGCCAATTCCCACAATCCCCACCCGCGACGACGGCCGCACACCGTGGTTCCGTATTGGCGAGTAGACCGTAATCCCGCCGCACAGCAGCGGAGCCGCATTATCGCTCTCCAATGCCTCCGGCACCGGCACGGCAAACTTTGAGTTGACCCGCACCGAGTCGGCATATCCGCCATTCCGCCCCACGCACACGGGTTGCGCGTTGGCGCACAGATGTTCCTCCCCCTGCCGGCACCATTCGCAGATTCCGCAGCTATCCGCCTGCCATCCGATGCCTACGCGTTCGCCCATCTTGCGGTCGCGAACCGTGCTGCCCACCGCGGACACAATCCCCACAATCTCATGTCCCGGGATGAACGGGTACTTGCTGATGCCCCAGTCGTTGTCAATCAAGTGAACGTCGGAGTGGCACACCCCGCAATGCGAAATCTTTACCTCAACCTCATTCGCCTTCAGGACCCCTGGGTCGTACTTAAACGGAACCAGTTGTGCCCCCGCGGCATGCACCGCCAGACCATGTATCTCAACCATGCCAGGAGCTTTTGTCTCTTTCATCTTGCCGTAATCCTCACGTACGAGCGTTCCTATGATGCTACAACACGGCGCATGCAACCTTCGCAATCTAACGCACTTGTTCCGAGTCTACAGTTCACATAAGAATAAAACTGTCATTAGCGAAGTTTGGCGCACCCGCTTCAAGCGTTGTCGAAGGACCCGCGGTTGTTTCGACCACCCATCAACTCCAGACACAAGACACTAACGCACTTCAAGATTCAGCACATGCGTCCCCGAGACGGCATACCCAGTCTCCATCGACCCCGCCTCCACCACGCTCTCCCCCGTCAACTGCATCTTCTGTGCCGCCTTCAACGGCTCCAGCACGTTTGCCATCGACAGCGGAACCTCCGGCAGCGCCTGCGCGTCCAGTTCCGCCATCGCCGAGTGGTCCAGCAGCGTCACGTAGATCCGGTCATTCGCGTGCAAACGGTTCATCTGCGCCACCGCATCGCCCAGCGCAATCGGGTGCTGCGTCATACCGCCGAAACCCGTTCCTACCGGCGTCATCAACCGGTCCAGCGTCGCACCATCGCTCACCACAATCCTCATCGGCCCTGCCGGAAGGCTGTTCGGCAGCTTCACCGCCAGGTGAACCACCCGCGCTTCCGCCTGGTACGGATGCAGCGTAGCTTCGACGTCCAGCGTCTCGCCCGCATGGACTTCGGTCCGCCCCAGCCTCGCCCCTTCCAGCACCGCCGTCCGCCGCTCTGGAATCTGCTCCATCCGCAACCGCAGCCCCGTCACCTCGGGCTGTTCCACCGAATTGCCGTACAGCCGGCCGAACCGGTCGTTCACATACAGCGCCGCAGCAATTGCTCCTGAGTTCGCGTCGTTCGGAGCCATAATCCCGCGCAATATCACCGGAGGCTGGCCCTTCAGCGTCAATTCGCCACTCATCCGGTAGCTTATCTCCGCCGCGGCGGCATTCGTCCCCGACAGGCTCTGATACACCGACACCAGCATCGCCTGAGGCGTCAATTCCCGGTTATTCAGCACTTCGAAATGCATCCCGCCCTTCAACCCTGGAGCCATCCCTGGAACCGTCAGCTTAGGTCCCGGCCCGACCTGCTCGGAAACCTGCTTCATCGCCGAAACCGCAGGTGTTCCATTCCCCGATTCAGGTGCCCCGTTCGAAAAACTTTGTGCCCCATTTCCGACACTTTGTGCCCCATTCCCTAAACCTTGTGCCCCATTCCCTAAACCTTGTGCCCCATTCATCGCAGTCTCATCGCGATGAGTGGGTTTCACGGACCTCTCCGGCACCACCTCCACACTCACCGGGATCATCTTTGCATCCACGCCAAACCGCCCCAGGATCGCCGAAGCCCTGTCCTCGGTAAACGAACCCACCGTCTCGGTTGTGTTAATAATCTTGAACGCATTCAACGGACTCGCCAGCGTAGCCACCACCTCGGCCTTGGTCATCGGCATCGACACCGGCCCATACTGCGTAATCGGATGTCCGCACGCCAGCAGCCGAGTCGCATCCACATACGTCACCGTGCACGTCCCCGAAATCGACAGGTCGCCACGCACCAATACCGCACTGACCGCCGACCCCGGTACCAGCGGTTCCGGCTGTTTCGTCCCCGCCGCCGCCGCTCCACCGAGTCCAGCTACCGGAGACATCCCAAGCGCCCGGAATTTGTCGCCAAACCGCTCCACGGCCTCCCGCGAGAATCCCCCAAAGACCAGTGCAGTCTCAATCGGCTGCACCTCGCCGCCCCCAGCCACATTCTGCAATCCACCACCGAACTTGTCATTCTGAGGGGAGCGAAGAACCCCCGTATTTGCACTTTGCTCCTGCCCACGCCCGACACCGTCCACAGAAGCAACCCGCATCCCGCCCGCATCCCCGCCGTCCCTCACCTGGAACATCTGTTCAATTGGAGTAATCCCGCAAATGGGCTCCTTCGAGAACTGTCCAATCCGGTAGCTCAGCGCGCCCAGCAGCTTTCCATCGATATACACCGGTGATCCGCTCATCCCGGCCACCACTCCCGTGTACTCCGGCCTCTCGCCCTTCAGCCGTGCCAGAATCATGTCCTGCCCCGGCCCGATCGCGTCGGTCAGCACACCCAGGATCTCCACCTCCATCGGCTCCGGCGTCACACCCTCGAAGACCGTGTAGGCCACTCCGTGCAGCCCGCGCCGCACATCCGCCAGCGGAAATATCTTCGCCCCGCTCGGAGCATTCGCCGGCATCGCAACCGCCTTCACCTCCGCCGGACTTTGGCCGCAGCAGACCCCACACCCGGCGACATAAGCCAGGACCCCCGCCAACCAACGTCGCCTCACCCAATTCCTGACCATATAAGTTAGACGAGCCTCGAACTCAGACTAGAGCCTTCCGCCCTTCCACGCCAAGTCCAATCTTTCGCAAAGCAGCAACGCCCTTGGACGCTGCGGAAAAATGGCTGCATGGATTATCAATCTTAATAAGGGAGTAGTCGGAGGTCCGACAAGAAATCAGCACCGAAAGAGCGGCACATACCAGCTTAGGGAGTATCGACCGTAGGCTTCCGCCACGCAATTGATTGTTTAGAGAAGCGGTCATCCTGAGCGGAGTTTGGCGCGGCAGTTCGCGCCAAACGGAGTCGAAGGACCCCGAAGAAGCCAATCCTGACTCGAACGCTTATCCCTTTTCGGCCTGAATGCTGCATTGTGTCCAACCCCGGTGATTTCAACATTCGCCGCCGTATAAGAACCATGGACACCTAATAATCATTTTATAATCAATAACATAGAAGGCAAAGGCTTGACACGCACGATATAATAAAAGTATCAACAGATTCCCAGATGCGGCGTAAACCTAACCTTGCGCGGCTCTCTCTTCTGTGACCTAAGTGCATTTACCCGAGGTAATTTAGGACTTGTACTTCTAGTCAAGACTCTCTCGTTGCGTTGTGTTTTTGACACTTTAGGAATTAAGGTAGGGTGGGGGAGGGCGGACATGGATCGCAGCAAGAGCTACGCTTTTTCGCGCCTCGCAAACCTGTCTGTCACCGCTTACGTCCAACCCCATACATTTAGGGCATTCCAACTTCGAGCTAAGTCCCATGAATATAAATATTTATCGATAAATGCAATAAAATCTTATATTTACTGGTTAAATGTAACCAAACCGCTGAAAACAGAGTATTTATCAGGTACACCCCAAGGGGCACCGGGTGCGCCGACCACCGTTTCCGAATCAAGAAGGGGCAAAGTCGATGAAGTCTGAGCATCTCCGCCGCACCTCAAACCTTCCCGGCCTTCTATCCGCCGCGCTCCTATCTGCCCTCGTAATCGCTCCAGTCACCATGATCGCCCAGGCTCCACCGCAACCGCCCACTCAAACCCCAGACTCCGGTGGCCCCTCGGTCGACAACGGCCCTATCGTCATCCCCAAAAAGAAGGAACCCGTCGAGCCGCCTCCGCCTCCCGCGCCCGAGCAGCCCAAGGTCAAGAACCCCAACGGCGATACCTTCTCCATCCGCGTCGACGTTCCCCTGGTCAATCTCGACGTCAGCGTCATCCTTGATAAGACCCATCAGTTCGTCCCCGGGCTCAAGTCGGGAAACTTCCTCGTCTTGGAGGACGGCGTCGAGCAGAAAGTCGACACCGTCCGCATGGCCCAGACGCCCATCACCGCTGTCATGCTGCTCGAATTCGCCGCCAACTCCTGGTATTTCATCAACGACATGCGCAACGCGTCCGTCAGCTTCTTCAACTCCCTGCGCCCCGATGACTACGTTGCCGTAATGACTTACGACCTGCAGACCCACATCCTCTCCGACTTCACCAACAACAAAGGCGTGATCGCGCAGAGCCTCAACTCCCTCACCATTCCCGGCTTCTCCGACACCGACATGTTCGACGCCCTTTACGAAGCGCTCGACCGCACCAGCCGCATCGAAGGCCGCAAATACATCATCCTCATCGGCACCGGCCGCGACACCTTCTCCAAACTCACGCTGGACAAGATGCTGGCCAAGATCAAGGCCACTCCCAACGTCACCATATTCACCATCGGCACCGGCGCCATGGTCAACCAGATGAGCTCTGGAGGTGGCATCCGCGAGCTCGACTACCTGCAGGCCCAGAACCAGCTCAAAACCTTCGCCGCCATGACCGGAGGCCTCAGCTTCTCTCCCATCTTCCAAGGCGAGCTACCCGACGATTTCGCCCAGATCAACAACTCCATCCGTAACCAGTACATCCTCACCTACCGCCCCACCAACCCAGCCACCGACGGCAGCTACCGCAAGATCAAAGTCGTCCTGGTCGACAACGAAGGCCACCCGTTGCAGATGCAGGACGAAAAAGGCAAGCCGCTGAAGTATTCCGTCATCGCCCGCGACGGCTACAACGCCAAGCGCCCGGTCGAATGAGCGTGCACAGCAGGAAGCATGAGCGTGTAAAGGAGGAGGTCACTCGCGAAACAGCTACTCCATCCACTCCTGATGCACGAAGCACCACAACCATCGTTCGCCGGGCTGAGCGGACGCGATCACCGGATGCTTCGTCGCATTGAAATGCTTGGTCGCATGCTTGTTCTTCGACGAGTCGCAGCAGCCAACGTGTCCGCATTCCAGGCAGGTCCGCAGGTGGACCCACTCATCCCCCATCGCAACGCACTCCGCGCAGACATGCACCTTTGGCGCAACGTAGTGGCTGTGACTGAGATCTTTGCAATGTGCCATCGCTGTTCTCCTGTTACCTCTCCGGATGCTACCAAATCAGAGGCTAACGAGTCCGGTGCTGGCGAGATAGATGCGTCCCGCAACGCTCCCTGTGTCTGCACCGATCGCACGCCGATAATGAAGCTATGCAGTCGAGCAGCAAGGGCCAGAAACCAGCTTCGAAAACCCCAGGAAATGCAGCCACTGTGCGCGAGTATCTCGCCTATCTGCGCGTGGAAAGGGGCCTGCGCCCCGCGTCCTGCGAGGCCTACGCATGCGACCTCGACCAGTTCGCCGAACAGCTCGAATCCCGCGGCGCCCTCCTCGTCACCGCAGTCGACACCGACGTCACCGGCTTCATGGGTCACCTCCGCGGCAACCTCGTCGATGCCCGCTCCATCGCGCGCAAGCTCAGTTGCCTGCGCGGCTTCTATCGCTGGCTGCTGCTGGACAAGCGCATCGCACACGATCCCACCGTCACCATCGAGACTCCGGCAAGCTGGAAGGTCCTGCCCAAGTCCCTCGCCGAGACCGAAGTCGCCAGTATGCTCGATCGCGCCGCAGCCGCCACGCTTAATCCCGAGGCCACGCCCGAAGCAGCGGCGCTCGCTCTGCGCGACCACGCCATCCTCGAACTGCTCTATGCCGGAGGATTGCGCGTCGGCGAGATCGTTGCGCTCGGTGAAGAAGACCTCCATCTCGACCAGGCGCGCGCCCAGGTCCGAGGCAAGGGAGACAAGGAACGCATCGTCCCGCTCGGCCGCCGCGCCGTCGAAGCGCTCGACCAGTACATCAACCGTGGCCGTCCCGCACTCGCCCGCAGCCGCGCATACAGCGCAGGAATGCAGCGCGCGCTCTTCCTCAGCAATCGCGGTCGCGCCCTTACCCGCCAGTGGGTTTGGGAGATGGTACGCGCCGCCTCCGGCAACCTCGACGGAACCTCGCGCAAAGCCAGCCCGCACATGCTCCGCCACAGTTGCGCGACCCACATGGTGGAGCATGGCGCCGACCTGCGCAGCGTCCAGCGCCTGCTGGGTCACGCCGACATCGCCACCACGCAGGTCTACACCCACGTGGCAATGGAGCACCTCAAGCGCGTCCATCGCGAGCACCATCCGCGCGGCAAGCGCAGGCTCGAAGCCGCGCCGGCGGTGTCCGCATGAACTCCAAGCCCGCCCGAACCGAATTCCAGTCGCTCGCCGACCAGTTCCTAGCCATGCTCCAGGACGAGCGTAATGCCTCGGTCCATACGCTGCGAGCCTATCGCCGCGAAGTTCTCAACTTCGCGACCTTCCTCGGCGAAACGCTCGGCCCCAACACCAAGGTCTCAGCGGTCGACCATCTGCACATCCGGGCCTACCTTGGCCAACTCTACGAGCGCGGCCTCACCAAGGCCTCTGCCGCACGCGCCCTCGCCGCCATTCGCTCCTGGTTCCGCTGGCTCGCAAAAGAGCACAAGATCCCGCAGAACCCCGCTGTCCTCGTCAGCACGCCCAAACTGCCGCAGCACCTGCCCCGCGTGCCCAGCATGGAGGAAGTCAACGGCCTGCTGAATTCCATGGAATCCGCCCCCGATGCAGCAAAGGACGAAGCGGCCGCGTGGCCGGAGCGTGACCGCGTCATCTTCGAACTGCTCTATGGCTGCGGCATCCGCAACTCCGAACTGGTCGGCATCGACATGCCCGACATCCAGTGGAAGAACGATGCAATGCTGGTCAAGGGCAAGGGCCGCAAGCAGCGCTATGTGCCGCTCGGCGACGAGGCAGCCATCGCCATGCGAGCCTATCTGCCGCTGCGCGAAGCCCGCCTGCGCGCCGCCGGCAAGCTCGCCCTCGTCGCGGACGGGCCGCTCGTCGCCAACCTCCGCATGCGTGGAACCACCCGCCTTACGACACGAAGTGTCAGGAGAATCGTAAAGCACATCGCGCTCTCCCGCGGCCTTCCCGCCGACGTGCATCCGCACACGCTGCGCCATGCATTCGGCACGCACATGCTCGAAGAAGGCGCCGACCTCCGCGCCATTCAGGAGATGCTCGGCCACGAGCGCCTCTCCACCACGCAACGCTACACCCAACTTACTGCCAACCAGGTCCAGCGCGTCTACGACGAAACCCACCCACGCGCCCGCTAGCTAATATCGAGGCACCGTCGGATCAATCGCGCGCGACCAGCCATCGATCCCACCCGCCAGCGACTGCGCCCGTTCGAACCCCTGCGCCCGCAACCACATTGCGACCGATAGGGACCTTTGTCCGTGATGGCACAGCACGACAATGTGCGCGTCAGGATCGAGCTCTGCATGCGCCCGCGAAGTCACGTCCCCCATGGGCATCAGCAACGAATCGGCCACGCTGGCCGTCTGAAACTCCCACGGCTCGCGCACATCCAGCAGAACGGGTGCCTCCGTCGAATCCGCAGCAGATCGCAGATTTTGGAAAGCCTCGGGTGTGATCTCCGCATCGAGAACCTGGTCAGCAGTTTCACTCATGCCTATTGAATATCTTCTGCTAAGCCCGTTCGGAAACTGCTGCCGTCGAACGACTTGTGGACTATTGCATCCAACGGGTATGCCGGCCTTGCTTGCCCCGATTCCCCCCAGACTTGATACTGAAAGATGCAAGAGGGATGGTTAGAGTGATAGAGAAAGTTTTGATTGTGGAAGACGAAGAGCATGCACGCACCGGCCTGACCGAGTTGGTCACGTCCTGGGGCTTTCGCGCGGAGAGCGCGGCGGATGGGCTCGAAGGGCTGGACGTTGTCCGAAAGTGGTCTCCAGGAATCGTCGTAACCGACCTCAAGATGCCGCGGATGGACGGCATGGAACTGCTTTCGCGCATCAAGGAATCGGAGCCCGGTGTCGTCGTCGTAATGCTCACCGCACAGGGCTCCATCGAGTCTGCGGTCGACGCGATGCGTATGGGCGCCTACGACTACATCCCCAAGCCAGTCGATCCCACCCGCCTGCGCACCATCCTGCAGAATGCGAATCGCCAGCGCGAGACCGACTCCAACGTCGAACTTGAGGCTACTCGCCGCCAGTCTCGCGACGCCGGCATGCTGGGCCAACTGGTAGGCACTTCGCCGCAGATGAAGGCCATCTTCCAGTTGATCGAGCGCGTCGCCCCGTCGAATGTCTCCGTCCTGGTCACCGGAGAGAGTGGCACTGGCAAGGAACTCGTAGCTCGCGCTCTGCACGACCTCAGTTCCCGCCGCAGCAAGCCCTTCGTTGCGGTCAACTGCGCAGCCATCCCCGAAACGTTGATTGAGAGTGAAATTTTTGGCCACGAAAAAGGAGCGTTCACTGGAGCCGTGGAACGCCGCGCCGGCTGCTTCGAACTCGCCGAAGAAGGCACCTTGTTGCTCGACGAAATAGGCGAGATGCCCGCAGCCACCCAGGCTAAGCTGTTGCGGGTGCTGGAAGACCGTAAGCTCCGCCGCCTCGGCAGCAAAGCAGAAACTCCTGTGGACGTGCGCGTCGTCGCAGCGACCAACAAAGATCCTCAGCAGGCCGTCTCCAGTGGTCAACTCCGTGGCGATCTTTTCTACCGACTCAATGTGTTTAACATCCAGATGCCGCCGCTGCGCGACCACGCATCGGACATTTCCGCCATCGCCGCAAAGATGATCGAGGACATGAATCAGCGCCACAGCTGCTCCATAACCGGCATCGCGCCCGAGCTGCTCAGTCGTCTGCTCAAGTACGACTGGCCAGGAAACGCGCGCGAACTCCGCAACACTATTGAGCGCGCCACAATCCTCGCCGGCAAGGGGCAAATCGATGTGGAGCATCTGCCGCCACACTTCGGCGAGCCGGGATACGCTACCCGCCTCGCTTCCACTCCCGCGGCCGAGTTGCTCGCCGCAGCCTCTGCGCGCAATGACGATCACACCGTTCACGTCGAAGTCGGCACCACGGTCGACGAAGCTGAGCGCCAACTCATCCTAAAAACGCTCCTCTCAACGCACAACAACAAGACCCGCGCCGCCGAGATACTCGGCATCACCACCAAGACGCTGCAGAACAAGCTGAAGGAGTACTCGAACGCCTCTGCCAATTCCTCCCCCGCGATCGATGTGCCTGCTGTTGCCGCGGAGTAAGCCCATGCGCCTCAGAACCAAGCTCGTGCTCACGGCAACCGGTCTAACCTTCACCCTCGTGCTCGTGCTTTCTACGGTGTTTCTCGGCGAGCTCGTCCATCAGCGTACCGAAAACACCTACACTGCCAACAACGTGCTCGCACGCCAGGTGCTGCTCGCAACAAGGCAGGCCGTCGAGACCGGACTCCGTGCCCATCCGCCAGTCGCGCCCATCCCAGACGCAACCAATTCGGAAGCGTCCGATCCTGAAGCCCCTCTTCACACCGCGGTCATGGAAGCACTGCGCAGCAACGAGGATCTGCTTAGCCTGATGAACGGCATCGTCCGCTACTCTCCCACTGTCGAGGAGGTCAGCATAACTGACGCCCACGGCTTCACCATGGTGTCTACCGATCCCGACGCGCTTAATCAACACGCTGCGTGGCGCGAGAGCTTCGATCAGGTGCTTACAGGCACCTTCTTCTACCAGATGCGCGAAGTCTTCGGTAAGCCGCGCGTCCTCGACATCGCCGTGCCCCTCGATCGCAACCACATGCCATTCCTCGTGATCCACGTCGGGGTCCGGTCTACCTTTCTTCGCTTCAACGGAGAGAACGCGTACGAGCCATGGTTGCGCGCCGCTCTTGAATTCGTGCTGATCGCCATTCTCGCCTCCGCGCTCATAGCGGCCCTTCTATCCGCGGTCGCGCTTCGTCCGCTGCAAGCCATCGGCGAGCAGTTGGAGCGACTTACCCTGGCTCCCGGCAACAGCCCGGCCGATCCCCTCGCCGATCAGCCCCCGCTGCTCGAATCGCAGGCCGGCCGCAGCGTCGATCCGGTTAACCGAGTCAACCTCACCATCGACCGGCTCGGCCGCCAGATGCGAACCCGTGAGGAAGGCTACACTGCGCTGCAGACCAACCTGGACCAGATGCTCGATACGTTGCGCGACGGAGTTCTGCTGTTCGCGCCGGACCGCCGCGCCGTCATGGTCTCCGATGCCGTGGCGCAGTTCTTTGCCCCACAAGTCTCCGCCGTCAACGACATGGTCGGCATGCGCCTCGAAAAGATATTTCTGCCTGAGACCACCCTCGGCGCGGCCGTAGCAGCCGCCTTCGAACGAGGCGCCCAGAGCTCAGCCGAGACCATCACCCTCGAAGATGGCCGTCAGGTGCAGATATCGCTCGACCGCATCGATGAGGGGCGCGCCAACGGCAACGGAGTTCGTGACCAAAGCATGGGCACCCTGCTCACCCTGCGCGACACCGGCTCCGCCCTCGAGCTTGAGCAGGAACTCGAAGTCGCGCGGCGCCTCGCCGCCATCGGCCGGCTCACCACCAACGTCGGCCACGAGGTGAAGAATCCGATCAACGCAATGGTCGTACACCTCGAACTGCTGCGCGGAAAACTCGCCAATGAAGTATTCGATAAGGGCAGTGCGCAGAGACACGTGGAAATCCTCGCCGGCGAGATGCAGCGCCTGGACCGCGTCGTCGAAACCCTTGCCGACTTTTCCCGCCCTATGGACCTCGATCTGCGCGAACTCGACCTCCGCCGCGTGATCGATCAAACGCTCGACCTCGCCGGCGCCGAGCTGAAAGAACACTCCGTCGCCATCGAATCCCAGTCGCCGCCCTATGAGGTCCCAGTTCGCATCGACGCGGAACTCATGCGTCAGGCCTTGCTGAACCTCCTGCTCAACGCCATGCAGGCGATGCCCTCAGGCGGCGTGG
This sequence comes from Acidobacteriota bacterium, assembly GCA_030775885.1. Lineage (GTDB taxonomy): Bacteria > Acidobacteriota > Terriglobia > Terriglobales > Acidobacteriaceae > Edaphobacter. Next base: position 17,457 of record JALYIG010000183.1, read on the forward strand.
TCCGTATCTCCGTCCGGCGCGACCAGCGCCTCGCCTTCGTCGAAATCGCCGACAACGGCGAAGGCATCCCCGCCTCGGTGCTGCCCCGTATCTTTGACCTCTACTTCACCACCAAGCCCAAGGGCAGCGGCATCGGCCTGGCCATGACCTACCGTATTCTCCAGTTGCACGGCGGCGCGCTCGACGTGCGCTCCGACGCCGACCCAGCCTCGCCGGAACACGGTACTGTTTTCACCCTGCGTATCCCGATTTCCCTCAATCTGACGAACGAAGGACGGCGGCAGCAGCCGCGAATCGCCACAGGAAAAGATCTCAACGACCCGATTGCGAAAGAGGAAGATATGCCGGCCTCCGTTGCCTCTACCATGGATAGAAAGGAGCCCGTTTGATCAGGCGGCCCCATCTCGCCCTCGCTCTCTTGTTCGTCACCGGACTCGCCGGCTGCCGTCATAAGGCGCCTGCGTATGCGATTCCGCGGGGTGCAGGGGCGCCCATCGCTCTCGAAGACCCGTCCGCTCCCGATCCGGAACCAACCATCGCCAGCTTGCCCGTGCCTGAGCTTCCCCCCATCACGCCGCCACCGCCCACTCCGCCGCCCCGCAGGAGGCCAACTCCCGCACCTAAAGAG
>JALYIG010000184.1 GCA_030775885.1 Acidobacteriota bacterium
GCTGGAACCCACTCAATCGGGTCAGCGAGCAGATTCCGAAACTTTGCCATGAGGGGCGGCATCGATGAGCTGTTGCAGCGCAAACTCGCATCCAAGCGAAGATGTTTGGAAAGAAGATACTGGTCAAGGTCGCTGATGTCCTCGTTGAGACGCTCCTGAAAGCAGGCGTCAAGCGTGTCTATGGAGTCGCAGGTGATTCGCTCAACGGACTTACAGACTCCATCCGCGCTCACGATGGCATCGACTGGATGATGGTCCGACACGAAGAGGTCGCAGCCTTTGCGGCTGGTGGCGAATCTCAGGTTACGGGCCAACTTACGGTGTGCGCGGGAAGCTGCGGGCCTGGAAATCTCCACCTTATCAATGGACTCCATGATTGCCAGCGAAGCCGGGTTCCCGTGCTGGCGATCGCCGCGCAGATACCGAGCTCTGAACTCGGGACCAACTACTTTCAGGAGACGAGGCCCGAACACCTTTTCCTCACCTGTTCGGACTTTTGTGAGGTCATCTCCAGCCCCGAACAGATACCCCGCGTTCTCGCTATCGCAATGCGCACAGCCATCGCCAAGCGATGCGTCGCGGTCGTGGTCATTCCCGGCGATGTCCTGACACGTGATTGTTCCTCCGTGGCGATCGACCTTGGCATTATTGGCCCCGCCGCTTCCGTGTTGCCGCCCGAAGCAAGTCTCAACGCCGCCGCCGAACTGCTCAACAAGGCAAAGAAAGTGACCATCCTGGCGGGAGCAGGCTGTGCAAACGCCCGTCCGGAAGTCCTCTCCGTGGCAGAGACTCTACAGGCTCCAATCATCTCAGCCCTTCGCGGTAAAGAGTATTTGGAATACGAGAATCCTTATTTCGTGGGGCTCAATGGCCTCATCGGCATGCCCTCCGCCTATCGCGCCATGCAGGAGTGCGATGCCCTCCTCATGCTCGGTACGGACTTTCCCTACTCCCAGTTCTACCCGGAAGGCGTCAGTGTGATCCAGGTTGACGTTCGTGGCGAACAGATTGGGCGTCGGACCAAGGTCGATGTGGGTCTCATCGGCGACGTGCACTCTACCCTGCAGGCCCTGGCTCCCATGCTCACGCGGCACGAAAGCAGCCATCTCCAAGAATCTCTGGAGCATTTCAGCAAAGTCCGGAAGGAACTCGACGACCGCGCCGTCGGCGAACCGGGAAGGACGCCCATTCACCCTCAATACCTCACCCAATGCATCAGCGACCTTGCTGCTGAAGATGCGGTCTTCTTATGTGATGTGGGAACTCCCACCACCTGGTCTGCCCGCTATCTGCGAATGAACGGAAAGCGCCGCCTGCTCGGCTCCTTCAACCATGGAACCATGGCCAACGCCATGCCTCAGGCCATCGGCGTGCAGGCGGCTGACCGTAACCGGCAAGTCGTCACTCTGTCAGGGGACGGCGGTCTCTCCATGCTCATGGGCGACATGCTCACCCTCTGTCAGCTTGACCTCAATATCAAGATCGTGGTCTTTAACAATGGCGCACTCGGTTTCGTGGAGCAGGAGATGAAGGCCGCCGGTATCGAGACCTACGGCACTGCATTCCGCAGCCAGAATTTCGCCGACATCGCTAACGCCGCCAGCATTCGTGGTTGGCGGGTCGACACTCCGGGGCAGGTCAAGCCCGCGCTCAACGAGGCGTTTACACACCCTGGTCCGGCACTCATCGACGTGGCAGTCGCTCGTCAAGAACTCTCGCTCCCACCCACCATCGGCCTCGCGCAGGCAGCGGGTTTCAACCTGTACATGATCAAGGCCATGATTCACGGCGACGGAAATGAAGTCATGGACATGGCCAAAACTAACCTCTGGCGCTGATGCCAAATGAGGGACAGGAATTAGTTCACTCCAATCGAGTAGGGCGGCTCACGTCCGGCCTTCGGGATCGCAGAGGAATCCTGCAGATATTGCGAAAAGAGTCTGCGGCGGCGTAGCCTCTGACTATGAATCGGCTACCGATTGACCGCCCCTGCCCAAACTGCCATGCGAAGCCCACAGAACCTTGTAAGAATGAGGCTGGCGTGGGGATTCGTAAGGTACACAATGAGCGCTGGCCTGAAAAAGAAACGACCCGCGAGGACCAGAACTAAACGCTGCGCGGCTAAGCAGGCACCGCATCTGAGAACGATTCCGCTATGTAACTCGTCATTGCCTGGCTCAATTGTGAGTCGATTTCGTCGGCAATGGTCATCACTTCCTTTAGCAGAATGCTGAAATCGATCCGTGCCAGATTCTGTTGCAAGGTGTGAAACACACTAACCTGCAACATGCGCGATTCTTCCACCAGCATGGCAGCGGTGTACCCCTGCTTCCGTCGGTTCAGCCCGTGCTCTGCCGCAGCAGGCGATACCAACTCTGTGCTTCCAATCTCCTTGAACGCCCTAAGCCGATGCACGAGTTCACGAAAAAGCTGAGGCAGGTGAGAGGTGCGCTCCTCATAGGTTAGTGGAACTGTCATTACCTTCTTGTCTTTCTGGATATGCTCAAACCAATCCTTGATGGTGACCTCGGTCGTGCGTTCCAGAATGGTAGCGACGGTTTCTACCACGCGAGCGGGAGGAGGCCCAGTCGCCAGTCTCTCCCGAATTGTTCTCACCAGCGCGGTGACATCCATGGGCTTAACCAAAACCTGGTCGGCTTGCTGCATGATGGCTTGAGATGCCGCATCCATCTCCGGGAATGCACTCAGGATCAGCGTGACGGCCTTTGGATTGGAGTGCCGCATCGCGCTGACGACGGTCAGGCCATCTCCTGCTCCGGGCATATGGAGATCACTAAGCAACACGTCGTAGACGTTGGAGCTGATCAGCTTCAACGCATCAGGCACGTTGCTTGCCGTGGTTACAGCGAAACCTTGGGCTTGCAACACTTCATCCATCGTCAAACGAATAAGATCGTCATCATCGACGAGCAGAATTTTGGTAAAGGGCACTGTAACTCCTCCTAATGGACTGCCTAAACATACTCACCAGCCTAGAAGGGCGATGGGTTCCGCGCACGCCACGGACATAGCCCCTAGCGGGGCCAATCGGCATTTGAATCCCTGGAGGGGATGCCCTGTGAAGGCATCTGGATTGAAGGGAGCATCCTATACGGACCAGTAATGAGTACGATGCCCAACGAACACTGTTTGTTGTATTACCGCAATGCCGACAGAAAACGTGAGCAATTCTGACCGGAGGTCACTAAATGTTCTCCTATACCCCGAGCTATCTATAGCTCTCGAAAGTAGACACTAAGAACACAGGAACGACCGCGCGTGACAAGTTTCCTCGCAATGTCTGCCTCATCCGCGAAGAATATATATCTCTCTTCCATTTCGGTCACAACATCAGGATGTCGTTGAACTTCTTGATGAAGGAGGCTTTCGCCGCCGATCATCTCACGCACCTGGACGAAGTTGGGTGGAAAACATTGGAAGCTGATTACGGCGTCACGTAACTTCATGTCACGTTGACGTTTCTTAGGCTCAATTCGACCGTGCATACTTAAAGCCTACTGCCCCGGAGGCTTCATGTATGTGCTCTGCAGCACATGCAAACAACTGCCTTGAGGAATCTGTGCCAGCTCTGACGAGCCGCTTCCATCCGCGCGGTAGTTAATACGGACCATACCTCCGGCGACGCCCCGCCTAGATGTCTGGATGGCTGATAGGGGTCACACCTATCCCCACCGAAAGAACAGGGATGGTACTTTCGATTCAATCTGCATGACATGCTTCGCCACGATAGCGACCGCGAAAACGGAAGACGAACTTGGCGAGTATGACCGAACCCACGTATGTGAAATCGAGCTTCATGGCGGATCGCGGCCATTTGGGACGACCGCAATCGTTGTAGTTCTGTATCCTTCGCACGCCAAAGTGTCCCTTAAGGTGCGGCACGGACCAGCATTGCTGCCTTATCTTGTCTGGGTGCGATTAACTTGAGTACCCTTGTGAGGCTGCGTCGCCGATCCGGGCCGCTATTCACTTGCGCCATCACGAACTGAGTTGGAAGTGCGGCTCTGAGCAATTGGGAACAGACGAGCAGGAAACAGCACGTTACTCTTGCCGTGCAAAACCAGCTAGGAGGAGGCGGGCATGCGACCAAACCCCATGAAGATGATGCAGAATTGTTTGGGGACGTGCGCCCATGTTCCTGTTGAGGTATCGGCTGCGGTACTGGATACCCTCCAGGTCATTCCGGAGGGGGGCAGCAACCCCGATGCGTGCGATGCTCGTGCAGTTGTAATCGCGTTGCGAATGGCACGAGAGGGATGGCGATTCTGTCCCTGCTTTTCTGAGGGAATGACCCCTCAGCATGCTCGGGTCTTCGGCCTGGTGCAAACAAACTTTGCGAACAGCCTGGCGCACAGTGCGCTACTAAATCGTGCGCACCTAAAGAGACCGGCCTCCCCAGAGAAGCTGAATGTGGCCTAACCTGTTCGGCGTTTCGTGTTCGGAGTATCCGACGTGCACGAGCCTACCCAATCAGACAGGCTGCTTCGCAAATCCGAGAATCGCAACCCACGCAATCTGGTCGGGTAGGATGGGCTTGTGTTTAAACTGACAACTCCGGTCCAGGCAACATCGAAACCCACGTCGCATCGCGGTCTGAGGCTGTTTCTTGCAGAACTCGGGCCGGGGTTGATTACGGGAGCTGCAGACGATGATCCATCGGGTATTTCGACTTACTCAGTAGCTGGCGCGTCCTACGGGTATGCAACCCTTTGGACCGCCCTCTTGTCTTTTCCATTGATGGCAGCGATCCAATTGATGTGTGCCCGTCTAGGCATGGTGACAGGCTGCGGCCTTGCCAGCGTGATCCGCACCCGCTATTCGCGCTGGGTGTTGTGGCTTGCGTGTGGGTTGGTGGTTGTCGCAAACGTGTTCAACATCGGGGCTGATCTTGGCGGTATGGCGGAAGGGATGCAGATGATTACTGGCATCCGCGCATACTACTGGACTGTCGTTTTCGCGGCTCTCATCATGGGACTGTTGTTCTGGACTTCCTACCGCACTATGGCGCGAGTGTTCAAGTGGTTGACTCTGGTTCTCTTTGCCTACGTCATCACGG
>JALYIG010000185.1 GCA_030775885.1 Acidobacteriota bacterium
GCATTGGAGTAGGCAAAGTTACTGTCATTAGGGTTGTTTGAATTCTGGTCAAAAGCAAAGGTGCCGACTCGGTTGTGGTTGGTCTGCAAATAGGTGTCAGTCTCATAGTCAAAGCCGAACTTGTAGCTGTGCGGTCCGCTTACTTTCGTGAGTCCGTCGCTGAACGAGATATTCAGTACGTTGTCGTTGAATGGGAACCGCGAGTCCCATCCGTAGGTCGGGGCATTGGGCACACCGCCAAAGCTTACGCCCGGGAAGAGATTCAGTGGGTTGACCCCCGCATATAACGAAGGCAGGTTGAATCCGGATGCGCCCAGTTGCACCTTCGCAATGTTGGCAGGGTCGTACTTCGAGTATTCGTTCCAGGCCGATGCGCCGAAGGTGAACTCATTCACGATGCTTGGGGTGAACGTGTAGGTCACGTCCAGGGAGTAACTCGGCTCCGTCAGTTGATAATTGACCGGAAACGCCCATGTGTACTTGTTGGTGGTAGAGGCATAGCCGTTGTTGTTGATGGTCGCCTGGTCCACGTGGGAGTAAAGATGAAGCCTCTCGGTTGGATCATAATCGACTCGTACAATTTGCTGGTCGTATGACTTGTCCGAAGAGTTGTTGGTCACGTAGTTGTAGTTGTTGAGAGTGAGAGTCGGATTGTTGGCGATGTAATTGCCCGGATGCGCGGCAATCGTGTTGTCGTATAGAATCTGGAGCAGAGTCTCGCCCTGGCTGCTATTCACAGGCACCTGGTTGTTGGTGAAACACGCCGCCCCGCCCGCAGTAGAAGAGCAAGTGCCGGTCGCCGCGGGGTTCCTAATGTAAAGAAGGTTATTTGTGTTCTTACCCGCTTGATAGGTCTGCGAAAAATCTCCTTTCAGTTCCATCTGCGTGGGGATCCGGAAGAACTTTGTGCCGTCGGGCGTCCTGATCGGAGAATTCTCGATGGAGACGAAGAAAAAGAGCTTGTTTCTGGCCGAGTTGAAGTGCCCCGGCCAGAAGATAGGCCCGCCCAGTGTTCCGCCGTAGGTGTTGTAGCGATAGCGCGGGCGTGCAACCGTGGCGCCATTGAATTTGTTGAAGTAGGAGTTGGCGTTGAGATCCTCATTGCGAAAATAATAGTAAATCCCGCCGTGGAAGTGGCTGGTGCCGTTCTTCGTGACAAAGTTGAAGTTTGCGCCAGCCACCTTGCCGTTGGCCGCCGAGTAGCTCGACTCCAGCATCGTCACTTCCTGAATGGCATCCATGTTCGGCGGGGTATCGAAAGTGCCGCCGCCCCGCGTGTTTCCGGATACTCCATCGACCGTCGCCAGATTGTATTGGCTGTTGACGCCGTTGACGGTTGGCGTCCCAGTCGTGCTCAGACTGGACGAACCCCCGCCGCCCACCACGCCGGGATTCAGTCGCGTGAGCGCCATCGCATCGCGACCGATAGCGAGCAAGTTCTCCATCTGGGCGTTATCGAGAACCGCCGACCGCTCTGCGCTCGTGGTCTGCAAGGGCGTAATCTCGGCTGAAACCATCACGGTTTCGGTGACCGCACCTAAATGGAGAACGAGCGTCCCCGTAGAGAGACTTTGGGAGGCGTTCAACACGAGGTTGACCTGGCGCAGTTCCTTGTAACCCGCACCATGCACAACGACCGCAAAGCTGCCGGGTTGGGTGTCGGGGAAGAGGAAGTCGCCGTTCCCATTGGTGTGGGTGGCGACGGTGACGTTGGTCTCCTGGTTGATCAGACTCACGTCGGCGTTGGGCACGACGCCGCCGGTCTGATCGACCACGTGGCCGCTGATAGTGGCGCTGGACGTCTGCGCCCGTGCATGAACGGCGAAGCACCCGACCATGAATATCACTGCGACTAGCCTCAAAATGGATTTCATGTTCACACTCCTTGTTTCAAATATTTGCGCGGTGCTCGTTTCGCGAACTACCAGCGCAGCTGGCCCTCGGCCCAATCGGACAACTCATGAATACGTATACATTTCAGAGCGAAAGTGATCGTAGGACACGAAATGAAGGCTTGTCAATCAAATTAATGTTTTTCCGAATCGAGTCGTGATTGCCTGGTCGAGGGGCTGCCGGGGAGGGATTGCTTGCCAAAGGTAAATGGCTGAGAGGAAAGATGCAGCGGCCGGTCCCGCGGATTTTCCTCCACGATGTCTGGAGCGAATGCCTGTGTCGCTTTGCGCTTCGACCAGACTCACAGCGTCAGCCATGGCTAGCAGATCGGCGCTTATTTTGGTCGACTCGCCGGACCAGTAGTGCTCCGAATCACCAGCGACGTTTGGATGGGGTAGATCTTGCCGGGCGCATGGGGATCCTTGGCAGATGACTCCAGGGCCAGTGCGAATTTCTCAGCCATTTTGTGGCGCGGCAACCGAATGGTCGTCAAAGGCGGGTCGAGAACTTCGCACAGTTCGATATCGTCAAAGCCGATGATCGAGAAGTCTCGCGGCGCCGATAGTCCGTGCCTGCGAAGTGAACGCAACGCGCCGATTGCGGTCAAATCGTTTGCAGTGACGATTGCCGTTGGCCGATCCCCCCGGGTCAGTAGCTCTGTCATAGCATCGTCTCCACCACTGATGCGGTAGTTCCCTGCCAGCACGAACTTTGGGTCCGTCTTCAGGCCAGCAACTTCAATCGCTTTTACGAAAGCCTGGCTCCGATGATCTGAAATTGTCAGCCCAGCCGATCCACCGATGTATCCGATCTTCCGATGCCGCAGACTCTTCAGATGTTCCACAGCCTGACCGAGACCGGGAGCGTAGTTGACAGACACGTCACTGAGGCCTGGACCTACCAACCGACGATCCATTGTCACCAAAGGGACACGGTTACGAATGAGAGTTTCAATTGGCTCGGTCTCAATCTCCGAGGCAAGCAATGCTACGCCGTCTACTTGGCGAACCAGCATCCTGTGAATCGTATCCTGCATCCTCGACGCATGATGATCGGTCAGCGCCATCAGCATATCCTGGCGCTTTGCCACAAGGATTCCTTCAAAACTCCGAATGAACTCGGCGAAGAACGGGTTCATCATATCGGGAATGATGAGCCCGTAACTGTTGCTCCTGCCATATTTGAGTGTGGTAGCACTACCGTTTGGAACGAACCGTGTCTCATCTATGACGCGACGGACACGCTCGGCGGTTTCCGGTCTCACCAGAGCGGACCCGTTGATAACACGCGAAACCGTTGCGCTCGACACCCCGACGATCTTCGCTATCTCACGCATATCCATCGTTTGCTTCCCTTTTACCAGGCGTTGAGCATCAAAGCGTTTCCGCAACCCGAGAGACGCTGAATGCCGTTTTGCCCGCCAAATCCTGGCCAGATCAAGTTACCATTGGCCGGAGGTTCCGGCACGATAATGGACGGTGGCCTTGCGCCCCGATTTGCGAATTGTATACGAATACATATAAGGTACTGTCAATGCTGAAACGGTACCCTCTGGCCATGCCCATGCGCGTTACTTCCTTCTTTCCTTGTTGTTTGATGCTTAGCGTCGCATTGCTCGCGACTCATTGTTTTGCGCAAATCCACGTGTCCCCCGCCGGCAACGATACCAATCCAGGCACACAGGCACAGCCTGTACGAACCTTGGAGCGTGCCGTCGCACTGGCACGTGGCCAGGAGGCGAGCGCAACCAAGGATGTGACGATAGAGCTTGTCGGCGGGAGTTACAGGCTCGCTCGGCCGCTCGCACTCACGGCGGACGACTCGGGAAGGAACGGCCATAATCTGATTTTCACGGCCCAGGTTGGCGCGCATCCCATCATCAGCGGCGCCTTGCAGATCAGAGGCTGGAAGAAGGTGGACGGCGCAAAGAATATCTGGGCCGCTCCAGTCCCTTCCACGGTGACGGCTTCGCGCCAGCTTTATGTGGATGGAGTGCGCGCGACTCGCACGCGTGGGCGACTGCCCTTGGACGTGACCATGACCGTGACCGGATACACGGCGGCTGGCGCAACCATGGCCGCGTGGAAGCAACCAGCCGAACTAGAGTTCGTTTACACGGGAGGCAATGCACTCTGGTCCGAATCGAGCGTTGGCCTGGGCTCGTGGACCGAACCGCGTTGCCCGGTGGCAAGCATCGACGGGACGACGATCACGATGGCTCAGCCCTGCTGGAACAACTCCACCTTGCGCGTGATGCTCCCCCCCGGACCGTTCAAGCGCACTGCGAATCTTGTGGGACCGGCCAGCGTTGGCAAGGCGCCGACCTACGTCGAGAATGCCTATGAGCTTCTCGGTACGCCGGGCCAATTCTACCTCGATCACGGCGCGTCCAAAATCTATTACGTTCCGCGACCGGGCGAGGACCTGGCCAAGTCGGATGTCGAATTGCCCGTGCTCGAGAACCTGATCACAGCGAGTGGGACCGCCGCGAATCCGGTTCACAATATTGTCTTCTCCGGCCTGCAGTTCTCCTATGCAACGTGGCTCGCGCCCAACGGTCCGGACGGGTTCTCGGAGATCCAGGCGGGCTATCAGGTCACTGGTCCGGAGGGCTACTCGAAGCAGGCGCTCTGTACGCTGGTGCCGGGAGGCACGTGTCCGTACGGCGCGTGGACGAAGGAGCCCGCAAACATCGAGCTGCATTTCGCCCACAACATCCAATTCGTGCGCGACGCGTTCGTCCACCTTGGAGCTGCGGGGCTTGACCTCGGTGACGGCGCGCAGAATGACGTGGTAGAAGGCTCGGTGTTCACGGATATCTCAGGCAATGGATTGGAACTCGCGGGTGTGGCCCAACCGCTCGCGCCCGATGCGGAGTTCGCAAGTGACAATCGAATCGACAACAACCTTTTCGAAGATGTAGGCGCGGAGTTTCGCGGCGGCATCGGCATTGTGATTGGCTATGCGCGGCACACGCTCGTCACTCACAACCAGATCGACCATGTCCCCTACGCGGCGATGTCGATTGGGTGGGGAGGATGGCCGGACAAGATTCAATTGGCCGGCCAAGCGAATCGATCGATGGGCAACATCATCTCGAACAATCTGGCCCACGACCTGATGCTGGTGCTGTCCGACGGCGGAGGCATATACACGCAGGGTCGCACCGGTGAGACGCTTGCGGATGGCGAGCAGGTGAACGGCAATGTCATCTACGATCAATACAGCTCCGGCCACGCCATCTACACAGATAATGGCTCGTCGATGATCACGGTGAATGGAAATGTCATGTTCCATACAGACCATGACAACTGGGGTAGCCGCCATCGCGACTGGTATGACGGGCACGACGGAAAGGACTACGATCCGCTGCTCATTGAGAACAACTATTGGCAGCAAGGTGACGCCGACTCCTCAAAGGAAAGTGTCACCGAACAGGACAATCACCTCATCAATTCGCTGAATGAGGTGCCGGCTGATCTCCTGCGCAATGCGGGCCTGCAAACGGCGTTCCTCGATATTACTGGGGAGCGCTTTGCTAAGGCGGCCCCGCCTGAGCCGCCGAGCCGTGTCGCTGTGTGGGCGGGCAATGGTATGGCGTACGTTACGTGGAGTCCATCTATCGATCAGGGCGGGTCGCCGGTCGAGTCGTATACTGTGCGATCGTCTGCAGGGGCGGAAGCGCACATCTCGGCGGAGGACTTCCGAAAGCATGCCTACGTCAAGGTCACGGGCCTGACGAATGGCCGACCTCTCACATTCATGGTCACGGCGGCCAGTCGCATCGGAGCGAGTGTCGTCTCCATGCCCTCGCGTCGGGTCACTCCGCAGGAGCGAGCGATTGAGTCTCCAGCGGCACCGCAGAACGTCAGCGTGCATGTGGGTAAAGGCGTAGCAAGCATTCATTTCCAGTTGCCGCAGGCGGCTCCCTCCGGCGACGGGGCGCCGGTCCTGGCGTACGCGGTTACCGTGAATCCGAGCGGGCGCAGAGTTATGTTTACCGGCCGTAACATCGTTGTGCTCGAAGGTGCACACTCTACCTTCAATGTGGTTGATGGACTAACCTCGGGTGCGTCCTATAGCTTCAGCGTTGCAGCTGTCAACGCCTCCGGCGAAGGAACACCTACGGTCGTCGGTCCAGTAACGATTCCGTAGTCACTGGATGGGCCCCACGCCGCCTAAGTTACGTTGCGCAGCTTGACGGCACCTTCCGTCGCGCCACTCTTGAACGCGACCGGCGATGAAGCTTTAGACAGGTCGCCACCCTCAACGATGATTCCCTCGTTGGCCGACCCTTCAAGTTGCAGGAAGACCGGGGAAGGCGTCAGCATTCGCGTGCCCGTCAGCAGCGCTTGCTTCGAGTCGATGATGCGGAGCACCGATTCGGCTGCGGAGTTACCCTGCACGCTGAATCCGTTGATGGCAACGTCCTCCACGTGGTCGAGGACCATGGCGGGGCGCAGGTCGGGAGTGCTCACCTGAAACCGCACGTTCTGCATCGTAATGCCGCGTACGTTGCGTGCGTAGAGTCCATATGCCGGCATCGGGCCAAGGCGGAAATACTCGCCGAAGGTCTCCGGCACATCGCGCCGGGCTCCGTCTTCGGCTGTACCTCCGCCGCCGAACGTCAGGTGGATGTTGTCGAACGAAATGTTTTCGATGATTGACCCATTGACGGAATTCAGCACAATGCAGGAGTGGGTTTCTCCGGGGTTGTAGCCGCTGGTCACAGATGCTTCCGAGAGTTGCGCAGGATTGGTCGTCACGGTGCCGTGAATGTTGCTGAAGGAGATGTTGCGCGCAATCACGGGGCTCTTGTCGTCGGGCGGCGGGAGGTGGCCGCCGACGCTGATGCTAATTGGCCCTGTAACATCCTGCAGCACCAGGTTCGAGAACGAAATGTTCTCGAAAACGGACCCCGGGTCTCCCTGGAATTTCATCGGGCAACCGTCGACTTCATACAGCAAACAGTTGGATATCGAGATGTTCTGCGCGTGGCCGCCGCCGAAGCGGAACACCGACCAGCGCGTACTGAAGGAGGAATTAGTGATGGTGATGAACTGGCACGAGCCAAACATAGCGCAGGCGTCGTCCTGGGACTTGACGATGCAGTTGCTAATGGTGACGTGCTGGGCGCTGATGAGATGGAAGCCGTCGTTGTTGCCGTTGACGCGATTGTGGATGTAGATGCCATCCAGGTGGACGCGTTTGCTCTCGATAATGCGGACGCTGTGATACGCGCAGTCCAGCAGCGATACGTTGCGGATCGCGAAATCCTCACACTGATATACGAGCACGTGGTAAGGGCGCTTGTTCCCGCCAATACCGCTAGGCGGCGGTGTTCCGCGGACGGTCGAATGAAACTGCGCGCCCTGGCCGTCGATGGTGCCCGGGCCTTCGATGGTGACCTGCTTCGCGCCCACGGCAAAGAGTAGTGCCCAGTTGCCGTCGTTCAACGTGGTGTCGCCGTGCAGGGGAATGGCGTCGACGGCGTGATACTGTTTGCCGTCTGCGCTGCCCAGCAACTTGCCGGCGGCTGCGATGTGGAGGGTTACGTTGGACTTCAATTCGGTTGTGCCGATGACGAACGTGCCGGAAGGAATCAGCACGGTACCACCGCCATCGCGGGTACAGGCATCGATGGAGGCCTGCAGCGCCGCCGTGTCGACGGTAGTGCCGTCGCCCTTCGCGCCGAAGGCCCGGATGTTGTAAACCCGCGTCCCCAGATCATCACTGCCCGTCTTAGCCTTCGCGGGCGCGGCGGCAGTTGCCTCTCGCTCGGCCAGCCCTGCACCAAGAAGAGCTGCAGCGGTTGGCAGTGCCAGCTTTCCCAGGCATTCGCGCCGAGAGAAAATGGCGCCTTCGTTTGCATCCAGTCCGTTTTTCACAATGAAGCCTCTTTTCACAAATCGCAGAATCTGACACCGTTCATTGCAGCCACGGGACCCGTGGTTTTCGAAGTCCCGCTATATCTTCTTTTGGTCGACGCTTTCCAGTTGCGTATCCGGGACGTTGCGCGACGCGGTCACCCTGAAATCCACAACCTTGTTGAGCGCGAAGACTGGGCCGCCGACTGCTTTCGCGGTCTTGATGCGGAAGAATTCGACGCCGTCGACGTTGTTGATTGAGAAGGCTGGGCGGGCATCTGGCTGGCTCCACGCTATCTCGACGTTGGCGAATTCGATGTTCTTCACGTTACGGACGTAGAACCCGTTGGCGGGAATGTCGCCGAACATGGTTGGCTCCGGGTAAGTCTTTTCCTGCTCGTCCGGGACGCGGGCTGCCTGCTCGACCGTGCCGCCTCCACGATGGTCCATGTAGAGGTCGTGGATCTTGACGTCTTCGATGGGATGGTCGATGAGGCCACAGATAATGCCGGCACCGCCCAGTCGCGCCGCGGAATTGTAACTGACTACGTTGCTGATGATGATCCGCTTCAGTGTTCCGACCGGGGCACCGTCCGGCCCGCGCATGCGACGGCCCAGGCGGAGGAAGATCGGCGTGTTGGCGCAGTCGCGCATGGTAATGCCGGTGAACGTGATGTCCTCCAGCATCGCACCATCGACACTCTCCAGCGCAAAGCCGCGGCAGCCGTCGAAGACGCAATTTGAGATGGTTATATTCTTGAATCCGCCATTGGATTCCGTCCCACACTTGATGCGGCCGGTAGGACTGGTGACCTTGGTGTCGGCTGGCCAGCGTTTCCAACTGCCGTCCAGCATGGCGCCAACCTGATACGCGCCGGTGACATAACAGTTGGTAATCGTCAAGTTCTCAGTGGGACGGGCGTAGCCCAGGGCGAAGGAACTCTTAGGACAAATGCCATCGTCGTAGGGAGAATTGACACTGCAGTTCGATACACGCACGTTGCGGCAGCAATCGATATCCATCCCGTCACGGTCCGTGTCGATCTTAAGATTGTCGATAGTGAGGTTGTCGACACCGGTCGCCAGGATGCCGAACCAGCCTCCCTTGAGAATGGAGAAGTCGCGCAGGATTACGTTGAAGCAGTTCTTCAGCGCGATTGACTTGTTAGCCATGCCTGGCGCTTCAGCCGCCTTGCCACTGCGAGGGAGTGCCTTACCCCAAATCAGACCTGGCCCGAGCATGGCGATGTTCTGCAGGCCTTCTCCCCATATGAGGCTGTTATGCCAGTGGTTGTGGCCGTAGTCCTGATAGGCGTCCCACGCGGTCTTCGGCTCGGCGGCATCGTAGCCCCCGCCTCTGGCTGCGAGGCTTTCCGGCACTTCTGTCGCGACGATCGTCGCGCCCTGTTCGAGATACAGCGCAACGTTGCTCTTCAGGCGAATGGAGTAGCAGGCATAGGTTCCGGAGGGAAGCCGGACCGTGCCTCCGCCGCTCTTGTTCGCGGCTTCGATGGCGTTGTTGATCGCAGGCGAGTCGATGGTAACGCCGTCGCCCTTGGCCCCGAAGAGGGTCACATCGAAGACGGAATTGGTACCAGCCCCAGGTATTGACGCAGCCTGGCCCTGGGCGCCCGGGGCGAGGATACCCGCTGCTGCCACCCCTGCCGCTCCGGCGGATGCCAGCTTCAAGAAGTCTCTACGAAATACACTCATCGTCACTTCCTCGTCCATTGAATCGCTGATGGGGGCCGAGCGGACACCGTACCGCAATGGATCCCTCTGTTAGCTATGAAATGTATACGTATACTTCAGTTATTGGCAAGCTTGCTTTCACGAGGGTCGGACGCTTTTCATCTTGGAACAATGAACTGGGCTCTGAGAGCTTCAACGAAATCTGGTGGGGCTGCTCTTTCACGGGCGTGTAGCGCCTAATGCAGTGGCAACAAGCTACTGCTGACGCATCGACATCACGCACGAGGATAACGCAGTTGTTCATTCATAATGAGGAAGGCGCCCAGGCCGTGAAAGTCATCCGTGCTGTGGGGGCGCGCGAAGTAAAAGGCCAAATCTCCTACGTTTGTACCCTCGCAGATGTTGGCTATGTGGGCGTTACCTTTTTCATCGCGGGCGAGTTCCGCAAGAACACCCTTATAGCCTTTCTCGACCAAGGAACTGAAATGCTTTGGAAGATAGCCGCGTTGAATGCCGCGAGAGAGCATGTAGCAGTACATGGAAGAGCTCGAGGTCTCATGCCAGTTGTCAGCGAGGTCGCCGCGATTGACAACTTGGTACCAAAGACCCGTGGCGGGATCCTGGAACTTTTCGTAAGCCCCAGCGAGTTGGCGGACTTGGTTGATGAGGTCTTTGCGGTGGAGATGATCCTTAGGCATCAACTCCAGCACGTCCACTAGCGCCATGCCGAACCAACCGATGGCGCGGCACCACAAGATTGCGGAATGGTGAGTGACGGGGTCTGCCCACGGCTGTACGCCAGACTCGTCGTACGCGTGAAACATCAGGCCAGTAGCCGGATCATTCAAGTGTCGGGCATAGATCATCAGTTGCTTAGCCGCTTCGTCGATTGTGTACTTTCTCTCGCCAAAAGCCGCGCCGTAGCGAACCAGGAACGGCATAGACATATACATGCCATCCAGCCAAAGCTGGTGCTGGCGCGAGAGGGCATGCCAGAAGCCGCCGTCTTCCGTGCGCGGGTAGGTATCGAAGGTAGTCCGGATGGTCTGCGCGGCGATCTTATACTTCGCCTTGCCCGTCGCTTTGAAAAGGACAAGCAGGAGGTTGCCGGGGAGTATGTCGTCAAGTGCCGTGATTTTCCGATCGATGGCTCCAGATTCGTCGACGTGTCTATCGACCCAAGCCTGAAGATAGGTTAGATAAGACCTGTCGCCCGTGCGCTGGTAGACGAGATACATACCGTAAAGATAGAGCGCAACCTGGTAGCCCCAGCCGCCAAGTTGAGCGGGATCTGGCTTGCGGTCCATGGTAGCGGCAATGATGAGACGAGACCAGTCCGTAATGTCGGCAGTGGAATGCCCAGCCCGTTCGGCGAAGGCAAGTCGAGTGGCAAGCGGAGCGGCGGCACACAGGCGTAACATGTGTCGGCGGGTGATTTCGGTCATGGGCGAACTTCCTCCAAGAAGCTGTAACATAATAAATGTATTCGTATACAAATGTTGACAAGAATATCGAAGCGTTGATGGGTAGATAGTGGGAACCGAGGGAGACGTACTTGATCATTTGCAAGGCTACAAAGTTTGGAAGCTCGTCGGGCGTTGCCACACTCTTTCTGGTCCTCGCCACGTATGCCGCGGCGGAGACCCCTCAAAGCCAGTGGGTCTATCCCAATCCATCGGGCAAATTGGTCTATCGGCACCTCGCAACCGGTGACAGAATAATGGATTTCTCCTACGCGGGATACGGCGGTGGCGGCGTTGCCCTCCCCTCGTTTCCAGTGAGGAAGACAGTTACACCTTCGGGCGACGAGGACTCTTCTGCGATTCAGGCGGCCATCGATGAGGTATCAAAGCTACCTCTCGTTCACGGTGTGCGCGGCGCGGTCTTGCTTGAAAGCGGAAGATTCCTTTGCAAGTCGACGTTGAAATTGAACGCGGATGGCGTCGTGCTGCGCGGAAGCGGCTCAGGTGAAGCCGCCACAGTCATCGAGATGACGGGGGATCCACACCTTGCGATCTCGGTTGGGGGAGAGAGCAGCATCAAACCAGTCGGCACCGCGACAAGAGTTGTGGATGCCTACGTCCCATCAGGCTCAATGTCGCTCAGTGTTCACGATGCCTCTGGTTTCAGAGTGGGCAACAGGGTCCAAATCACCCATCCTGTGACGCCCGAATGGGTTCGCCTGATGGGAATGGATGCGCTGGTACGCAACGGTAAGAAACAAACCTGGGTCTCGAGCGACCTGAAGACCGAGCGGTCAATCGTCGCCATTCGCGGCAAGAAGCTGATCTTCGACGTGCCGCTCGCCGACTCGTATGACGCAAAATATCTCGGTTCCAGCGGTGCGACCCTGGTCAAAGTCGAACACGTCGGGCAGATCGCGCAGGTCGGCGTTGAGCACTTCAGGCTGGTTGCGCCGGCAAGAAAGGTGACGCTCTCCGACAAGCCTTTTAACGGCCTGCAAATGAACGACGCGGTCGACGGCTGGGTTCGGGACATCGATATCATCGACACTACGGAGGCCGTTGGCATCGGCAAGGATGCGCGGCGCGTAACGGTCGAACACGTGGACGTCACGCAAAGTATTCCGATCGTAGGCGCGGCCAAGCCCGCGGATTTCTCCGCCAACGGTACGCAGATTCTTTTTGATCGATGCAGTGCGACCGGCGACAACGTCTTCTACATCGCGGTGGGCCCAGGAATGCAGGGACCAAATGTTGTCCTCAATTGCGTATTTCATGGCAACGGCCATGTTCAGCCGCATCAACGCTGGTCTACCGGAATTCTGATCGACGGTTGCCAGGTTCCCGAGGGAGGAATCGACCTCATGAATCGAGGAGCGATGGGGTCGGGACATGGTTGGACAATGGGCTGGGGAGTGCTCTGGAACAACGTCGCAAAGTCATATGTGGTTCAGATGCCTCCAGGGTCAGCAAACTGGGCAATCGGCAATAGCGGCGAACAATCGCTCGGCAAGGTGCCCACCTTCGATCCCGGTCCAGAACTGCCTATGCTTCCCCAGGGGATTGTTGATTCGCAAGGTACGCCGGTAGCTCCGGCAAGCCTCTATATTGAACAGCTTCGTGTGCGACTGGGAGCGGAGGCAGTCAAGAACATCGGCTACTAGATACAACTGCGAGTTGATGAACGAAAGTGACTCGGAAGGATGGGTTCGTCAGTTCTGCTGCTAACAATCCAAAACTGCCGTCTTTTAGGCAACAAACGGTAAGCGTTGCCCCAGGAAAGCATCGGGTTGTAGCGATGATGGAACTCGCTTCATTCAGCGAAATAGCTGAGATTTAAGACACGCCTAGACTCGTGGAGTCGTGGAGTGACAGAGCCTGTGGATTGGGCTAATCGGCGACTAATTGATTACTATTTAAAGTAGAGCGGGCCGTAGCTCTGGCAGGCTCGGTAGTCTTGTCCTTCCATATCCATACCGTATGCGCTCCAGGAGCTTGGACGGTAAACGCCAGCTTCCTCCACGTTGTGCATGCAAACAGGAATCCGCAGCATGGATGCCAGGGTTATCAGATCCTTACCTACATGACCGACGGTCAACACGCCGTGATTTGCACCCCAGTTTGCCATGACCGAATATACGTCGAGGAAGGGACCCTGGCCGGTGAGTCGGGGAGCAAACCAGGTTGTCGGCCAGCTTGGATTCGTACGGTCGCTGAGTGTTTTGTGAGCCGCACTTGGCAGAGACACACTCCAGCCTTCCGCAACTTGCAGGACCGGGCCTATTCCTTTGACCAGATTCAGACGAAAGAGTGTGAATGGAACTCCGCCCTTGGTAAGGAAGCAACTCGACAGACCACCTCCGCGGAAATATTCGGCAATTGCCGGACACCATTCCGTCGCAGCGAGGCACGCCTCCGCATCAGCCGGCGTGACATCCCAGTGCGGCTTGATCGTGGGGTGGCCATTTTGATCGAGCTGGCTGCAGCTCCCGTCGAGTGCGGCTGCGCCCGAGTTGATCAGGTGCAGAATACCTCCTGCGGCTGCACCGTCTAACTGGTGTCCTGTCACACGCCTCACAGCGTCTGCCGACCAGTAGGTTCTGACGTCAGCAAATATCTGGGCGGTTCCCGTTAGATAGTGTCCGAACATCATGCATACAGCATTTAGGCTGTCATTCTCAGTCGCAAGAAGCACCGGTTGTCGTACTCCATTCCAATCAAACGAACTGTTCAGCATTGCCTCGGCGAGATCCCCATTGGGATATTGATCCGTCCAATGTCTCTGTCCTTGGAATCCACCGGCGATGGCGTTGTACCCTTTCGCCTCCTCTCCGAAGCCCTTTTCCTCCAGGAGATAATTCCCTTGCATCATGTCGCGGATACAGATCGCCATCATGAGGCTCTCACGGAGAACGGGCTGACGGTCTGCCGGTTGAGCAGGGGTACTGTTATAGTCCGTACCCTCCTTGAGATATTTGTCCGCCCACTTTACAGCCAACTCCAGTTCTGCCTCGTCATAGATCTGTTGGTCCATTCTCCGCCGAAGTTCCGACATATCCACGGCCTGAACTCTCATGCCTAGCCATGCTTCAAAGAACTCATGATTCACAATCGATCCGGCAATGCCCATCGACACTCCACCGAGAGACATGTAGGTCTTTCCTCGCAGTGCGGCGACTACAAGTCCTGCCCTGACGAAGCGCAGAAGCTTTTCCTGAACATCGGAGGGAATAGAAGTGTCCGTGGACTCCTGCACCTCGTGTCCGTAGATGGAGAAAGCAGGAATTCCCTTTTGAGTATGAGCAGCGAGTGCGGCTGCCAGATACACCGCTCCCGGCCTCTCTGTTCCGTTGAATCCCCATATAGCCTTCGGCCTGAAGGGGTCCATGTCGATGGTCTCCGAGCCGTAACACCAGCACGGAGTGACACTGACCGTTAGGCCAACGTGCTCCCTGGCGAACTTGTCCTCGCACTCGGCTACTTCCGCGAGGCCACCGATGCAGCAGTCCGCAAGGACACACTCCACAAATTCTCCGCTGGCATGCCGGATATTTTTGGACAGAAACTCTGCGGTCAATTTCGCCATGTTCATGGTCTGGTCTTCCAGCGATTCTCGAACACCTTTGCGACGTCCATCGATAATAGGACGTATGCCGACTTTGGGCCTGTTGTCATTCACTGTTTGAATCCTCCTTCACCACAATCGCTGGCCGCTAAAAAGGCCATGGTTAATTTGTCTACTTCCAACTCGGTAGCAGGTCCCGCCTTTTCGCACACGGTTTACCAGCGGATATTCCCGGCCGAAACGGACGAGAGGTCATTTCAGGACCTAATTCTGATCGTGCTGGAGACCGCTTTGTCATTCAAAGCCAGAGCTCCGGGTAGCTGGTGTAACCATTGACGCCTTGTCAACAATATCTTCGCAGTTTCCTGGTCGAGAGGAACGTTCAATGGGGACCATTGAGCGCCAGCCGTGATGATTGAATTTCGGTATGCTTGCCGATCGAATTCTGGACGCACGACACAGCATAATGTATTCGGATACAATACACAACGAGATGCGGTCGTCCGGTGTCATGTAAAGTCCCCAAGAACTTGACGTAGAGCAGCATGTCTGCTGTCGGGATGTTTCGGCAGCCAAAGAAAACAGCGGACGGCATTGCGACTGCTTCTGTTTTGCAGTGTCCGATTTGAGCAAAGCAAGAAAGAGGTTCGACGATGGACATGCGTGAGATCGCTAAGATCGCGGGAGTTTCGAGTGCGACAGTATCGCGTGTCATAAGCGGATCCAACCTAGTCAGGCCCTCGACTGCGGAACATGTCCGAAAGGTTGTGGATGAGCTCAAGTATGTTCCGAACGGCAGCGCTTCTACGCTGAAATACGGAAAGAGCAATAGTTATGGATTGATCATTCCAGATATAACGAATCCATTTTTTCCAGAGTTTATTCGGAGCTTTGAAGGATTGGTGGTCGCAAGGTGTCAAGACATGTTGTTGGCCACCACCGATTTCGATGCTCCGAGCATGCAGCAAACGATTCGCCGAATGCTGATCCGACAAGTCGATGGTATAGCTTTGCTCGCTTCAGAGATTGACACCGGGCCGATCGAAACCTTGATCCACAATCGCGTGCCGTTAGTCACCATGGACAGACGACAGGTTGGCCGTGGGTTGAGTGATGTCTCCATCAACTGCGTTAGTGGAATGAACTTGGCCATTGAGCATCTTCGTAAGCTAAGACACCAGAAGATCGGATATATCGGCGGGTCGGCGGGTCTGACAATCTCGGACCATCGTATGCAGGCGTTTTTGAAGGCTATGGAAAAGACGGGGCTAAAGGTAGATCCAAAGTTTCTCCGGCAGGGCAATTATCGCGTCAAGGGCGGAGAGACAGCAATGGCGGAGTTATTGGCGCTGAAAGACCGCCCAACGGCGATCGTGGCCGCGAACGACCTGACCGCAATTGGCGCGCTGCGTGTCATCCACGGCGCGGGCTTGTCCTGCCCGGATGATTTCTCAATCGTTGGATTTGACGATATTGAGTTGAGTGAAATCCTCTACCCGCCGCTGACCACGATCCGGTTGCCTCGCGCGGAACTGGCAGAGACGTTTGTGACTGCCCTCGAGTCATTCTCGATGGATCCACATGCAGCGGGAAAGCGATATGCTGTTAAGACTTCTTTGGTCGTACGAAACTCTACGGGGCCAGTGTGCAAACGCGGTGCAGGGCTGAAAAAATCATAACCAGCACTCACAGGACGTAATACGGACGTTATTACAGATTTGCCGGAGCCATCCAGTCTCGTGACATCTAAAGCGCCGTCTCACATATCCGCACGCCGCGACTTTATCCGCAAGATGACCTCTGCCGGTTTCGTCGCGGCCGCATTTGTTGCCAGCGAGTCGTCAGTCTCGGCTGCAGCAACGCCGAAATATACTGAGGGCGCCCTGATGGGCAATGGAGACATCGGCGTTGTGGCGGGAGACCTTACGGTAGAGGCACGGCGTTTTTACTTTGGCAAGAGTGACTTCTGGGAAACCCACTGGAATACCGGCCACAACGCTCCTGAGGTCTCAATCCTGTCGTTGGGGACGCTTTCGATCTCTTCAGCTGTAGGCGCGAAGGGAGATGCAGGGGCTTACTGGGCGGGATCGAGACGTCTGGTTCGATCGAGGCGATCAACTCGATGCTGCTACGCACGAAGCTGGCACACTGCGCCTATAAGTGGCCCACATTCTTAATTGCAAACGCGTCCGGTCAACTTTCACTATTGACCATACCGGGTGGCGCATACCACCTCGTCCCCCAATGAGAAATGCAGGAGTGCTCGACATGCGATCTAAATTGAAATTAAAGTTAGGCTGTGGCGTTGTTTCCATGTGTCTGCTCAATGTAGTGGGATCTCTTGCTCAAGCCCGTGTTTCAGCGAGCAGCGGGTCTGTAGCGGCACCCCGTGTATTCCTCTATGACGGTGCTATGCTGAGGCGATTGAAGGCCGCAGGATCGGAGGATTCGAGACGGCAGGAAGTGGTGCGGACGGTGACGGCCGCAGCCGATAAAGCGATGCACGAGGGGCCTTTCTCGGTCACGCAGAAGGGCGTGATCCCGCCCAGCGGAAACAAGCACGACTATATGAGTCAGGCGCCATACTTCTGGGCCGATCCAGCCAAGCCAAACGGTTTGCCGTATATTCGGCGCGACGGGGAGCGCAACCCTGAGTTGAAAAAGATCTCGGACCACGACCAATTTGGCAAGATGGGTGATGATGTGCGAGTACTGGCACTCGCGTACTACTTCACGGGTAATGAGGTTTATGCAGACCGTGCCGCCCTGCTGTTGCGAACCTGGTTCCTCGATTCCGCGACAAAGATGAATCCGAACCTCGAGTTTGGTCAGGGCATTCCTGGTATCAATACAGGACGCGGCATCGGAATTATTGAGTCGCGTTCCCTGTTGGGCGCGACGGAGGCTGTGGGATTGCTAGCA
>JALYIG010000186.1 GCA_030775885.1 Acidobacteriota bacterium
TTACCCGGGCTGACGAGCTACAGCAAGTATTCGAGGAGCTTGGGAAGGGTGCGTCAGCGGGCAATTCCACAACCCACATGTCCAAACTCATCCCCAAAATGAGAAACAGAGCATCCGGTGGATGCCCTATCCTTGCCTTCGGAATCACCAGACGGAAGTACGACCCGGAAACCTAGTCACCCGTCGCAACGCTTTGCGAATGATTGGCGTATGTATCCCACGTCGGCGTATATGAATCGTCGGCCTGATTACCCCATATCGTCCAGCCTTTGCGTTCACCCCGCGCGAAGAGTTCAAGATACGGCCCCTTACTGCACGCTTCGATGATTTTGTATTGCTCATCAGGCTTTCGGGAATGTTCTCGCTTGCGACTGCACAGGTAATTGACCTGAGTTCGCCCAGGCTTGAGCGTTCTCGCGTTTGGACCTCGTACGCCAAAGAGAATCAACTCAGTAACGTTGCGGAAGTAAAATCCTACGCCGCGGCCATCCGAGCCGCCATCCTTTCGAATCTTGTGCCAGACCAGATTGCTCTTGTAATTGAATCCCCACGCCTTCATGACGGCTATGCCCTCAGGTAAAAGTGCGTTCGGGCACCAGAGGTAAAGATTCGCCGTTGGCGCGGCGATCTGTGAAATAGGAAGTGCCATAATGTCAGGAAGCTTCAGCGTTCCATAGCGAGCAAGGCGCTTGTGTTCCGGCGCAATCTTTCCCGTACGGTTCTGGAATTGCCATGGCGGATCGACGAGAATCGTTCCAAACTTCTTCGCACCTAGTGAATGGAGCAGATCTTCACCGGCATCAGTCTCAAGAACCGTATTCTTACTCGCTGTCATTGTCCCTACTGCGATCATTTTACGCCTGATCAGGTGTGGACAACCGAAGTTGCAATCTACTGCAGTTTTGGCAGACTAAGGGAGTCGCCAAACCATCTTTCCGCTCATACCGGGAATGACCCAATCGGGTCGAGGGGCTGCCCCCTAACTATTGAAATATTACATACCTTGCATCATCTTTCTTCTCACCTACCCGTTCTTAGCCCCAGCAACTCGATATAGCGTAGTACCCCATGCGGACGCACAAAGCCTCGTGAGCGAAGCCACAGGAGCGCCCAGCCCCCTTTCCGTGGCTGCTTACGTCCAGCTAGAAGCCCAGATATATGGTGCTGACCCCAAGGATGTGCTTTGGATCGTTTCTCACGAGTCTCAAGACGGTCGCAATATGCGCGGGGATGACGGCCAAAGTAGGGGCTTTTGGATGATTTCGGACATCTGGCACCCCGAAGTGTCCACCGCTTGCGCCGACAGCCTTCAATGCTCAACTGATTGGAGTCTCAAATGGATTCGCGCAGGGCATATCGATCAATGGAGTACCTGGCTTTGCCGTTATGCATGGTATCCAAATACAACATCAACGTTTGGCCCTGCGCCGTCAGCGTACAAGCCTCCCCGACAGTGCAAAACTTCATAACATCTTCATTGTGGCCTTGCTATCCTCATTACAGG
Organism: Acidobacteriota bacterium; assembly: GCA_030775885.1. Lineage (GTDB taxonomy): Bacteria > Acidobacteriota > Terriglobia > Terriglobales > Acidobacteriaceae > Edaphobacter. The sequence goes on from JALYIG010000186.1 coordinate 1,505, forward strand.
CTCGTGATATGGGGCACGAAGCCTATATAAGGTCGAACATCTACAACGACCTCCACACAAAACAAACGTGCATAGAACCGTTTGTACCGCCTACCGAAAGGGGCGGTTTTTTGCGTCTTTTGCGCTTGTGGACATTTTCGCTTTTGTTTCGCCTATACTGTTTTGCATGGGCGAGATGAAGCGCGCGAACTCGTACGAGGAGGAACGGCGAACCAGGGACCGATTTGCCTCTACACTCGTCATCGGCGCTTGCATCATTGCCGCCGTCAGGCTCGCGCGCGACGAGAACATTAGCCGGCCTTCGCCACGGCTCGCCAGCGTGATCGGCGATTGCGTCGGGCTCGCCAGGATGATCTTGGAGAAGGTGTTGCGGTAGACAATGGGGTACGGAAGGCCGGGTATTCGTACGGAAGGCCGGGTATCCCAAGCTCAGACGAAAGATACCAGACCCCAAGCGGGCGAAGTTCTCTGAAGATACTTGCACCTATGCGCACAGGGAACGCCGCCGTGCCGCGCCTGCCAAGCCAACGATTCCGGTGGCAAGGAATACCAAGCTCGAAGGCTCGGGAGTTGTGGCGGTAACTGTGGGCTGTATGGACAGGGCAAAGTTCAAGTTGAACTGAGCGGGAAACCCACTATCAGTGAGATTGTAATTGCCGGTTAGAAAAGTTAGCGTCGAATTCAGGCCAGTATAGGGTCCTGTAAAAAGTTGGGGTCCATCCGTGTCGAGAACCTCAGTTGTATTGGATTGATTGAAGATGTTTAAGCCACCTAAATTCTTAGAATAGGAAAAGTCCACGTTCGCATTGCTCAGCACAACCCCATTGACATTGACGGAAACACCAGACACCTGAGCAAGGAACCCGTCGTTGTAGTTCACCTGAGGGGCAGTCACCGAGTTCGGAAGAGTAAAACTGATTGTGTTAACGCCACTCGTCAGAATGAACAACTCACTCGCACGAGCAGAGAGGGTGGCTGATAGCATGGCCGTGGCAACGATAACAAGAGGTAGTTTCATGAAGCCTCCGGAGATGATTTGTCTTTGGTGTTGGAAGAATACTACAACCTCGCCCCTGTAGGCTTGCAGGAAATCGGCATCATTGAGAGTTTAAGAGGATCATCTGACTTATCCTCAGCCCCCCCTGGACATTCAGCATGGCGGCGCTATGCTCTTAGAGTCCAGCAATGGACGGCGTGTTTCCGAACAACGACAACAACCTTTTGGGTTGTTCGGGAGTTGAGGGCTTCGGCTCTCTCACGGTTCAATCCGTAGAACTCGCGAACACGCCAAAGGGTTTCTTATATTCGCTGGAAGGGAAACTGACTCAGGCGAACTAAAAGAGTGGCATGGCTTCTAACGACTTCCCCATGCGCCGGAATAGTTCTTTAAAAGGGGCACGCATAAGACGAACTGACGCATCCACATGCTTGGTAGGGAGTAATCCCGAAAACGTAGAGTGGCGTGTGTCCCCTTTAGAGAACCATTTTTAAGCTGAATCATCGCAAAAGCCTCCCGGAACACATGGGAATCGTTGCGACTGAACCGACCGAATTTCTCTCAAAGAATGACGGCGGGGAAGTCGCTTACCTCTGGAACATAAAGGGAAATGGAATACAAAGAATACCTGAGAACTGAAGATTGGAAGAACAAGAGAGACGATAAGCTCACGAGGAAAACGAGATGCGGCATTTGTGCTGCCGAGAACGTAGACATCCATCATCTAAACTATCGAAACCTATTTGATGTTTCCCTAAGTGATCTTCGAAGAATGTGCCGCCGGTGCCATTTTTTAGCGCACGATCTCTACAAGGCGGGCAGATTCCGATTCAAGAGTGAGAATCACCAATCACGTTGGTGCACTATTAAGAATGCTGTGAAGAAGGAATTAGGCATATCGCGTCGAAATATGTTCGCAACAAATTCCTTCGGCGTGAATAAGCGGCTAGAAAAACAACTGCTATTTCCATAACCATGACCATATTCATAGATCCGCTTGAGCAAATTCTGATCGATTTCTATTTGGAGTGTTGGACGGCAAATGAGGAAGGGAAAACGACAATCGTCGATTATTCGGTATGGGCAGACAAGATTAGGAATCTGTTTGACTGCGCCTGTGGTGAGCCCCGAAACGACAAGTTCATCCATTCAAGATATGCGTGCCAAGAAATACGCAAGGGGGGAATAGGTGTATTACGGGCATAAAAGAAATACCTTGCTCAAAATGCAATCAGCCGATCCAGCGGCCCTATAGCCCCCAACAAAAGCCCTGTCTATGGGTGTGCTTTGACTGTAAGAAAAAGCGGGAGCGCGAGGCACATGCGAGACGGAAGTCGGTCACTCTTCCACAACTCTCCATCCATCGTCATATTTCTTGAAGTTGAATGTGACCGATTTCGTTTCAGCCAAGTCTTTGTCCATCAGCCAATTCGAGCAGTAGTGAGGTCTTGGCGTCAAAATGCGCCCGTCAGGCGAAGGTGGTGGGCATTGATCAAGCGACGTACGAACGTTGGGGATCGAGCGTTTGTAAATATCAGTCGGTTCCCAGGCGAGATCAGCGGTAACGGTGGCTTCTGTGCCAGTTTGTGAAACGCCGGTTACTGTCTTTACCTTCATCTGTGCCAAGGTAAACATCGCGTCCGCCATTGGTGTATTGGGAGCATAGGCCTTTACCCCCGTCTGCGGAATCACCTCGTACGTTTCACGAATCAGCCCATTGACGGGATCGTTTACGTCAGGATCTCGTCTGAGCAATCCAGAAGCGACAAGGCCATCGAGAAAAACTACCTCATGATTCGGTGAAGAATTGTTCCGGGCCGAATCCGCGAAGGTAGATTGATGTGTTGGTTGATCCCCGTCGTATAGACGACTAGCTAAAGACTTTGGCGGATGTTCCCGCAATACCTTTTCGGCGGTTTGCCGATCGAGTGTGTTGTCATCCTTGCACGAATTCAAACAGAGACCGACCAGCAGTACCGTGAGGACAAATAAGCGCTTATTCAAATGACACCTCGGGGGGAGATGCCAATAGTACAGGCGAATTCGTCTACCTCACAAGCTGAAATCCTTCGTCTGTCTAGGCCCACGTCAATCTTACGGCCTTCTCAAGAGCGTCCTGGCGAGATTTGATCCACGGGTTGTAATGCTTTTGAGTGACGGCGATATTCTGATGACCGAGTAAGCGAGAGACCGTCTCAATCGATACGCCCTTTTGCAATAATTCGACCGAGAAAGTATCGCGCAATCTGTGGCTGTGACCATCGGGTAGCCCAGCCATGTCATAGACCTTGCGGAGCCGCTCGCACCATTCCTTGACGCAACTCTTGGTCGTCCCGACCTGCTTATAGAAAAAGTAATCGTTTCCCTCATCACAATCCATGACCGCCTTCACAACAAACGGCGGTAGCGGAACCCAGACGTTCTGTTTCGTCTTTTCCTGTCGAAGAAAGAGATTATCGTCCCGAATGTAATTCCGCTTGAACATCACGGCGTCAGAGATTCGGACTCCCGAATACCGCATGAGGAGGATAAGGGCCTTCAATTTTTTAGGGGTTTTTTCGGGAATCCTCGGATGAGCCTCGCGGATTGAATCCGCCGCCCAGAGGATTTTCTCCATTTCAAGTTCGGTAAAGGGAAGCGTCGGGTCGTGGATGACCGCCGCAGTCTCGACTCCCTTAGCGGGGTTTTTCACTATCCAGTCGGAATCCACGCAAAAGGTAAAGAACTTTCTCACCATTTCCATGCGCTTTTGACTCGTGATCGGGGCCAGTTTCCAAGTCTCCCGCATGGCTCGAATATCATCAGTCGTTACGGATTTTACCGGCCTGTCCCCGAAGGTTGAGACGAGTTCATCTTTGACGCGTTTGTATTTCCCTATCATCGCCTCGCTCAGTTTCAAGGCTTCCCGGTCGGCCAGGAATCTCTCCCCCGCCATACGGACTGTCACCACTTTTGCGGTGCCTTCGATCTCCCAATTCCTAATGAGTTTTGTAGCCGCTTCCCAGTTCCGAAGGTCAAGGGATTTACGCACGAACTCACCATGAACGGTCCCCTCAACAGAGATGGGACACTTACACGTACGGTGCTTTCGCCCCGTGTACTTACAGCCCTTCATGTGTCGGCGGAAAAGCGTCAGCATGGGAAGATAGTACACCCGTAATCCACACGCTAGATACGCATAAATCGTAAATCATTGAAACTAAACAACAACTGTTGGTGCCGAAGGGGGGACTCGAACCCCCACACCCTTGCGAGTACATGGACCTGAACCATGCGCGTCTGCCAATTCCGCCACTACGGCACTCCATGCATGTCATTAGCCCTGCGGCCCGACACGGCAGTCGTGAGTCCTTAGTCTTACAAACACTGGGGCCGCTGTCAATTGAGTCGGGCTTCGCTTACACTGAGACGATTCAAGCGACTGCTAAAACCAGGAGCGAGGCAAGTGCGCCGACTATGAGTGAACCGAAACCGACGATGAGCCAGACCGGTGGCGTGGAGATTCCTGAAGAGATTGCCCTGGAGATTCGCAAGCTGGCGCACGACCTCTCGAACGCACTGGAGATTATTGTGCAGACCAGCTACCTGCTTGGCACGGTGGAAATGAAAGAGCCGGGCGGCGAATGGCTGCGCATGCTGGACAGTGGCGTGCGCAAGGCGCTGGATATCAATTTGGCCCTGCGGGGCTACATCAAGGCACACGCGCCGAAGTAGACATAGGGACTGAAGTCCAGCTGTATAGCGTAAGCGGATTTGAGTGGCCAATGTTGCGCGTCTGGTTTTGGGTGTTGTATTGGCGGAGCACGACCAGACTCGACGAATATTCCCTCACGCGCGAAGATGCGGCTGAAGAAGTCATTCGCTCTGGCCAAGAGGGACCCCAGCGGCTGAAGCCGGATTGTAAATGCGGCACTTACGGCACGGATAAATCCGTGCCCTTAACCAAGACTGACTTTTCAGCATCCTCTGAAGCCCAGCTCGTTGCGGAGACCTAACGGCGGATCTGAAGACTCGCCAGTTCAAAACAAATATGTATCTGTTCAAGTGCGCATACCAGTTAGCGGGATTTGGGGTTGCGCTTGGTGGCGAGTTTTCTTGCAACAGTTTTTGCGGCGATCCGCTTCGCGGTGGCCTTTTTGGGTGCTGGCATTTTGGTGGCCGGCTTTTTGGCGGCAGACTTCTTCGCGGCTGACTTCTTGGCCGCGGGTTTCTTGGCGGGTGAGGGTGCGAGGGCGCTTGGGGCGGGGGTGCTCCAGATGCTGAGTTTCTGCTCGTGGGAGGCGAGGAGTTTTTCGATCTGCTCGAGCAGCACGCGGGTGTGCATGGGTTTTACCAGCATCTTGTCGGCGCCCATTTCCTGCCAGTCCTCGTCTGAGACGGGGAACGCGGTGAGCATTGCGATGGCGGGGTGGTAGACGGCGGCGCGGGCTGCGGCGATGACTTCGCGTCCCGCCTGGTCGCTCTCCATGCGCATGTCGGTGATGATCATGTGGTACTCGCGGGTGCGGAGCTTGCTTTTGCCTTCGCGCGCGGATGCGGCCGTGTCCACGTCGAAACCGCTGATCTCAAGGACTGCCTTGAGTGTGAGGAGTACGGCGACTTCATCATCTACGAGCAGGATTCTGCGCTTCATTCAATCTCCCTTGGTTGTCTTTGCGGGACCGACGGCCTGTGCAAAGCATCCACCCATATTGCCCCACGGAGCTATCTTCTGCAACACTTGCGCGTATGGTGCGTGTCGGCGTGGACGAGAACCTTGCAGAAGAACTGCTGGCGGATTTTCCGCGCGAGGCCGAGATTGTGCGGCTGGGGAGAACGATTCCATCGCCAGTCGAAGTGGACTTCTGGATTGTGCCGTTCTATCGCAAGGATGCGGCCGCGGCTTTCCTGCAGCTTCGCGGGGTGAAGGTGGCTCAGTCGCTGATGGCGGGTGTGGACTGGATCCTGCCGTGGCTTCCGAAAAGCGTGACGCTGTGCGATGGGCGGGGGATTCACGACATCTCGGCTTCGGAGTGGGTGATGGCTGCGATTATGGCGACGATGAAGCGGATTCCGCTGTATCGCGATCTGCAGAGCAGAGGCCAATGGCGAGGCTTTGCAACGGTGACGGACGGCTTTCTGAACGAGCCTGGCGTGGCGCGCGGGCAGTACACGGTGCTGGCGGAAGATTTGTCGGGGAAGACGGTGCTGATTGTGGGGTATGGATCAATAGGGGCGGCGATTGAGGCGCGGCTGACACCCTTTGGTGTGACGGTGCTGCGAGTGGCGCGCGGCGGACGGGAGGGAGTGAGTCCTGTAACAGCGCTGCGGGATTTGATTCCGCAGGCCGATATTGTGGTGGCGATTGTGCCGTTGACGGAGGCGACTCGGGGACTAATTGGCGCGGCAGAGATTGCGCTGATGAAGCATGGCGCGCTGCTGGTGAATGCGGCTCGCGGGCCAGTGGTGGATACCGACGCGCTGGTGGAGGCATTGCAGCAACACCGCATACGCGCGGCGGTGGATGTAACTGATCCGGAGCCGCTGCCCGCGGGGCATCCTCTGTGGTCTGCGCCGAACTGCCTGATCACGCCGCATATTGGCGGATCGACGCCGGAGTTCATTCACCGCGCCTTCCGGTTTGGCGCGCAGCAAGTGCGGCGATTTATTGCAGGCGAGCCGCTGGAGAATGTTGTGACAGAGGCGGGTTACTGACCAGAAGCTTGTTCGGGGAGCTGTTGTCGTCGTCTTCCGCGTCGCCGTCGTCCTCTTCTTCTTCTTCGTCATCGATATCTTCGGGCTCTTCGTCTTCGTCGTCTTCGATTTCTATGCCGTCGTCCTCGTGGTCGTCTTCTTCGTCATCGTCCTCGTATTCATCCGCGTCCTCTTCTTCCTCTTCCTGGTTGGGGTCGTCTTCGTCTTCTTCCAGCTCATCTTCTTCGTCATCGTCGTCGATGGGCGCGGCGAAGAGGGTGTCGTGGGCGATACCGACGAATGGCAGGTGGATGGGGATGAGGTTCTCGGGGGTAGGCATGCGACTGTCTCCTGGAGATGCGAAGCTGATGCGGATTTGGACGCCGGCGGCGGGGCTTGGGCTGCAAGTAATTCTAGAAAGTTGTGGCGGCGGGTCGGCTTTGGTCCGTGATGCCGGCGTGATGGGTAGGCTATTTACGACCTACGATACGCTACTCGGTTGACGGGGAGGTTTCAGACTTGGGGAGCTTGCCGGGGGGATCGGTCAGACGGTGCTGAGGGCGGCTTCGATGTGGGAGTTGACTTCCGCCTGGGCGAATTCCGCGGCGACGCGAATGCCGTTCATGACGGCCTTCTCGTTGGAGGAGCCGTGGCCGACGATGCAGACTCCGCGGACACCCAGCAGGGGAGCGCCGCCGTACTCAGAGTAGTCGAGCCGCTTTTTGAAGTCGTTGAAGGCTCGGCGGGAGAGGAGTGCGCCGACCTGGGAGGTGACGGTAGACTTAAGGGCCTCGCGGAGGAGCGTGCTGACGAGCTTGGCTGTGCCTTCGCAGGTCTTGATGGCGACGTTGCCGACGAATCCATCGCAGACTGCGACGTCGGTGCGGCCGTTGAAGAGGTCGCGGCCTTCGACGTTGCCGATGAAGTTGATGCCCGCGAGGGCGCGGAGCAGCGGGAAGGTGTCGTGGGTGAGCTGGTTGCCCTTGGAGTCCTCTTCGCCGATCGAGAGCAGGCCCAGCCGGGGATTCGCGATGCGCAGGACGTTGCGGGCATACATGTGGCCCATGACGGCGAACTGCCTGAGGTTATCGGGGTCGCAGTCGACGTTGGCGCCTACGTCGAGCAGCAGCGATGGGCTGCCGGTGACGGTGGGAATGATGGTGGCGAGGGCGGGGCGATGGACTCCGGCGAGCATGCCGAGGACGAGCTTGGCGGTAGCCATGGCAGCACCGGTGTTACCGGCTGTGAAGAAGCCGCGTGCGGAGCCTTCGCGGACCAAGCGCAGGCCGACACGCATGGAGGAGTCGCGCTTGGTACGGACAGCCTGGGCTGCTTTGTCGTCCATGCTGATCCACTCGGATGCGGGGACTATGCGGATGTTGGGCTCGGCTGAACCGGGCCAGCGCGGAGCACGGAGGGCGCGGTCCAGCGCTGGGCGCAGGATCTCCTCTGGCCCAACGAGGTGGACGCGGACGTCGTAGTGGCGGCACGCGAGGACAGCCCCGCGAACCTCAGGCTCTGGGGCTTTGTCCGAACCCATACCATCTACAACGATGTCGATCGGCATCAGGAGGGACGTACGACTGCGGCGATTAGCTGGCTTCCTTGGCTGCGATTACCTGGCGGCCTTTGTATTGTCCGCACTTGTGGCAGACAACGTGGGGAAGCTTTCGCTCCTGGCAGTTGGGGCACACGGAGGTGCTGACCGGGGTGAGGAAGTCGTGGCTGCGACGCTTTGCGGTGCGTTGCTTGGAATGGCGGCGTTTCGGATTCGGCATTGCGGTTCCCTTTCAAGTGGCCCGGGCGCACAGCGGTGATTCACGGCTGCAGGGGGTAGGCCTGATGATGCGAAGATCCTGATCTAGCTGGACTTGACTGCGCTGGCCAGTCCTGCAAGCGCATTCCACCGTGGATCTGAAGTGGCAGGGCAGTTGCAGGATTCGAGGTTCAGATTCTGGCCGCAGCGCGGACAAAGTCCCTTGCAATCTTCTTTGCAGAGCGTGCGGCTGGGCAGGGAGAGAAGCACCTGTTCACGCACGACATCCTCAAGCGAAAGACCGCTTTCTTCATAATAACCGATTTCTGTCTCGTCGAGGGTAATTGCTCGCTCTCCGGATTCGGCGTCGGCGGCCTGGGGGCGGAAGATAAGGTCGAAGCTGCCTTCGATGGGGGTGGGGACGGGCTCGACGCAGCGGGCGCAGAGGAGCTCAAAGTTGCCCTTGTAGGCGGCCCGGATGCGGATGTCGGGGATCTGCTCGCTGTGGCCACGGTGTTCGAGGATGAGGTCGGCGGTCCCGGTTACTGGCAAGGGGCCGAGCTGGGTGACGTCGGGGGTGTATTCGAGTACGCCGGCGGGGATGGATTCGGAGAAGACGAGGGGTTCTTGTTCGAGTTGAAGCGGGGTAATGATCACTCGTTAAGGGTAGGGCGTTGGAGGGTTGAGGTCAATGGTGTGTTGAGGGGTGGGAATATTGAGTGGTTCGGGCTGGGGTGGGCTCCACGACGAGCCCGCCCTAGCCGAGCTAGGACGGGGCACCCGGACTTGGTCGGCTCCCGTGAGAAGACAACTACGGGGATTCTGAGTGAAGCTCAGAATGACGGGCGAATGGGAATTAGTGAGGCATCGATTGGAACATGCGGATGGCGGCGACGCCGGCGGCTCCGGCCTGGAGGGTGGCGGAGGTATTCTGAGGAGTGATGCCGCCGAGGGCAAGGACCGGCGTGGGCGCGGCGGTGGTGCAGGCGAGGTGAAGGAGATTGAGTCCGATGCCATCTGAGACGAGGGCCTCTGGGTTCGCGATGTCGTGTGTTGAGACGACCTTTTCGAATACCGGGCCGAAGAGAATGAGGGAGGCATCGCGGGCGAAAGGAATCTCGCTGAGCGTGTGGCAGGAGACGCTGATGATGGGCTCGGGCAGTCCGGCGGATGCGTATAGCCGGCGGATGTGCGCGGGCGTAAGTTCTCCGGTTGCGGAGGTGAGGTGAACGCCAT
>JALYIG010000187.1 GCA_030775885.1 Acidobacteriota bacterium
GCTCTATTGTGGAACGCGCCCTAATTTTGCCCATCACGGGCGCCAGCGTGTTTGCCGGATTCATGCACCCTTGTGATGGTGGTCACCGCTCTATATCAGGGATCGGCGCAGACTACAGAAACGCTCCATGGGCGTCGAACGGTCGTGTCCAATCTCATCTCCACGCAATGCCTCAGTCTCCGCTGCCCGAGTCATAAATGTAGCCATCGGTCTGGTTGAACAACAAGAGGAACGCCTGCGCGCCGTTATTGAGTCCAAGCAAGTCACTCCGGAGGTATGACCCATTCGGAGATTGCCGATACGACAGGTTCTCCATTGGGTACGATCAAGACCAGAATCCGTTGGGCTTTGCAACACTTGAGAAGGCACCTTCAGTAAATAGATATGCTTCGAGCCGGCCATTGAACAACTCTAGCTAGGTTGAACAATTCTTTCGCGGCTTCGCAAGTTTTCGATTCAGCTGCGTTCCTTCGTCAGGCAGGTGAACTAAGCTGACATGGCTGCCTGCAGAACTAATTTGCTAAGAAGTATTCAGATCCATCCGCGGTTGGTATTGATTTAGCAGGCGTCAGGTGAGCCGGTTACTCGCCTCATTTGCGTGGTTTATATGTCGCCGATGGCCAATGGGATTCGGGGACCCATTTCCCCATGACTTGCTTCGCTGCAACCTGCAGGCCGCAGACTGCACAAGGATGAGAAGCCCACTGTGCTCGATCTTTGTTCCGTCGTAGAACTTGCTGTGTCTCTTCGCTCAGTTTGCCGTCGCACGGCCTCGATGGTGTTGGCATAAAACCTCCGACTATGTTTTTTCAAGGAAAATGCCGCGCTGCGTGTATGGGAAACCACTCGCTCGCCACTCTCCAGAGTCAAGTGACGATATGGCAGCTGGCAGTCGCTCCGGCGATAGCGCTTTAGGCGTTAGAGACCGCCGCCAGAAAGTTCGCGCTCGATGGCGGCAGTGTTTCACATCGTCTTTACGCAATCTCTCGCGAAATCGCGTCGAAGTCCTGCTCAACGGCCAGCTGCGAGAAGATCTCTTCGAGTGTAGGTAGCGCCATTAGAGTCCTCAGGTTCTCAATGGAGTCATCGGCAACCACCTTACCCCGGTGGAGAATGATGACGTGAGAACTGATGCGCTCCACCGTCTCCAACTCATGCGAGCTGAACAATACCACCTTCCCACGCTTCGCCAGCTCGACAATCAGGCTCCGCAGAATCAGCGAAGAGCCCACGTCCAGCCCGGAGAACGGTTCATCCAGCAAAATCAATTCTGGATTATCCATTAGAGCTGCGATCAGCAGTATCTTCTGTCGCATTCCTTTCGAGTAGGACGATATCGACACATCGCGATCGCCATGCAATCCGAACAGCCGCAACAAGCCGTGAATACGATGCGATGCGCTGGCACCTTCCATATCCCGCAAGTGGGCGACCATCGCCAGGTATTCCCAACCGCTCAGGTGCGTATACAGATGCGGTTCTTCGGGAACATAACCTAGCTTCTGCCGGAATCCCATCGGATCGTCCCGCGTCGGCTTTCCGTCAAACAGAATCTCTCCTGCGCTTGGCTCGATCAACCCCGTGATCATCTTCATCGTGGTCGACTTTCCCGACCCGTTTGCACCCAGATAGCCGGTAATCTCGCCCGCACGAGCCAATAAAGCTCACGCCATCCACAGCCGGAATGCTCGCATAGCGTTTGTGGACATTCCGAAGTTCGAGCATCGATTGTTTCCTTACCTATGTAGTATACGACAATCTAGGATGTCAAGTGTACCGTAATCCGCAACCAGCGTGGACACCTGCGCGGTTGGGCCTTGAACCTGTCGTATACGGGCTTTTGGGACATTGAGACTGCCCCAGCCCGATCCAACATGCAGACGGTTCCCAGTGTCCCAAAATGCCGATTCACGGCAGGTCACAATCAGAGCCCATCGTCGCGCCTTAGGAAGTAAACTCCTCGCATGCTTGCTGAGCAATCTTACGAATCGGTAAAACCAGCGCGATCCACACGACGGATTTTGATCACTACCGTTGCAGCCGGGTTAGCCCTATACCTTGTGGTCTGTGGAGCGTTGTTCGCCTTGCAGCGGTCGTTGATCTACTATCCACAACCGAGGTTGAACACCGAAGGCAGCGTACTGATGACTCTGGCAGTCGGCGCGGCGAAAGTCCACGTGTCCACCTATCCTCACGCTGGCCCAGCCGCGCTCATCTATTTTGGCGGAAACGCCGAAGACGTTTCGCAAGATGTTTCAGACCTTTCCATCGCCTCTCCCGGCAGCGCCATTTATGCACTCCACTATCCGGGTTACGGCGGAAGCTCAGGCACGCCGACCCAGCAGGCCATCTTTGCCGACTCACTCGCCCTGTTTGACCGTGTCAAGGCCGACCATCCAGATGTCGTCATTGTTGGCCGCAGCCTGGGCTCCGGAGTCGCCGTCTGGATTGCCAGCCAGCGGCCCATCACGCGTCTCGTCCTGATCACACCCTTCGACAGCCTCGGTGATGCGGCAGCGCCGCAATATCCTTTTCTACCCGTTCGCTGGTTATTGCGCGATCGGTTCGAATCATGGAGATACGCGCCCGAGGTGACAGCTCCAACCCGCATCATCGTCGCCGGACAAGACGAACTTGTTCCACGCTCCAGTTCGGATCGCTTGCGTACACGGTTCCGCGAGGGTCTTGTTTCCTATCTTGTCATGCCCGGTTTTGGTCACAACACCATTCAAGACAGCCCAGGTTATTGGGCTCTTCTGAGTAAAGAGTAAGGCGCAGGTTCTGCACTTGCGTGTCGGGGTTTCATCAACGTCCGATCGCTCGGGCAAGCAGGCGGGCATAGTTGCTCAAAACGCCGATTCACAGGCGGTTCAATCCCGATTCGCCGGATCTTGGCCAATCGGGAAGATCCCAAGGCTTCTTGTACCAGGTGCTACGAGATGTCCACCAATCTCGGAACCACTTAGGTTCGTTGATATGTCCTTTGCCTTGCCAATACGCTTCGGAGTATTTGCAGGAGAAGGTTGCGCGATACACCACGGGAAGGAACTTCCAATAGGTGACGGAGTAATTTTGAAGGACTTCAAACAGGATCGTATTGCGATCTATCGTTGCAGACGTTAGTTCCTGATACCAGCCCAACTCAGCGATCAGCATGTCCCGGTTTCCAGACCACGCCTCTCCCGATTTGTCATCGGTGAGTGTCTGCACATAGCGATTCCAATCTGGTTCCGCCTGTCTCTCCCATGCTTTACCTCCGGACTCGGTCAGTTTCATCGTGAGGTCCGGTTCGGCTGGTCTTATTTCGCGCGGCGGACGAGGTGCCTTTGTGAGTGGAATGCGCCCTACAGGCGGGAGTTGCAATCGCCTTCTGACAACGGCTTCAACTAGCGCACGGTCCGGTTCTATCTCTCCGCCTTCGACAATATCGAAATACAACCGCACGAACCCAGCGTCCAGTAGGGCCAGCACCGCTTCGGCATATTCCTCAGCATTGCAGTCCGGCACTTCCGGCACGTTCAAATACAGCGACTCAACGAACGGCAGAAAATCCGATAGCTTTCTTGCACCTTCGATTGCGAGGTTGAGAATCCAATGCTCAACTGTCTTCGGTATTACTGGCATGGCGATCTGGAGACCTTAGCGGCAGGATTTACGGAACGCGTGATCTCTTCGATTCCAGTGTAGCCGACCGTATGCCTTGATCGACGTTCCCAAGATGCGGGGTTTCATCAAATGAGAAACGACCCGTCCAGCGGCAAAAATCCCACTTCGACAAAAGCCCGATTCAGCGGCAGATTGGCCCTCACTAGCCGAAGGCTTTTAGCGCATCTCTGACTCGGGGTGATTCTGAACATATCGCTTGACGTTGAAGCAGTAGGCGAGTTCCGCGTCGTCGTCGGCAAGGGCGACCTTGATAGCACGTTCGAGTTCGTCGAGCTCCGCCGGGGTGAGTTGCGTCAGGCTGGTGTGCTCGACCA
>JALYIG010000188.1 GCA_030775885.1 Acidobacteriota bacterium
GCACTGCTGGCTCTCAACAACCTGCTTCGGTCGGAAGCAAAAGGGTATTCCCTGGAATCTCTTTACGGCAAAGTGCCCCCTGCAATTAAGGGCTACGTAGAATTGGTTTACGACCTGAACGACAATCCCTCTTTTCGGCTTGTAGAGCAGCTCCTTTACAACAGCTCTTTTTACTGCCGTGATGCTCAAAGCTTAATGCTGTCTGAGATCTCACGGGATGATCGGCCATTTGTGCTTAGTACGCCGCGGCTTGAATCTGCTAACGTCGTTCATCTCCCAATTTCGTTTGATGACGAAGTTGTTGACAAAATTTTTCGCATGAAAAACCATCCACAACGGATCGGCGACATCCTTGGCCGTGTTGATCTGGGGAACAAAATGTCGCTCTTTGAAGGCATGTTTACCACCGATCCTCCGCCTCCGTACGAATCTTATTCGGGCAGTGGTGTCAGGTGGCGATACTTCGGTCATGCATGTATTTTGATAGAGACCCATGGCTCTTCAATTCTTCTTGATCCAGTCCTGAGTTATACATATGAGAGCGAAGTTTCGAGGTATACGTACGAGGATCTACCACCGCAAATCGACTATGTTCTGATCACCCATAATCATCAAGACCATATTCTTTTTGAGACCCTTCTTCAAATCCGCCATAAGGTGCGCAATATTGTGGTTCCAAGAAGCGCGGGTGGTACGCTACAAGATCCATCGTTAAGACTAATTCTCCAGAATGTTGGGTTTCCTAACGTAATTGAGCTCGGAGAACTTGAAACGCTTAAGGGAGATGGTTTTGAAATTACCGGCATTCCATTCTTCGGAGAGCACGCGGATCTTGATATTCGTACCAAGCTCGGCTACTTCATACGCACGCCTAGCCACACGCTGCTTTTCGCGGCTGATTCTTGTAACGTCGAACCTTCACTTTACGAACATCTAAGCCGAGATCTGGGTCAGATTGATGTGCTGTTCGTTGGTATGGAATGTGATGGCGCGCCATTGACATGGCTGTATGGTCCGTTACTGACAAGGTCGATCGAGAGGGCCGCCGACCAATCACGCCGCTTGGCCGGCTCCAATTGTGAGCAAGCAATTAATATTGTGGATCGCTTCAAATGCAAAGAAGTTTATGTCTATGCGATGGGTCAGGAACCGTGGCTGAACTACATAATGAGCATCAAGTATACCGAGCAGAGCCGCCCAGTCATCGAATCTAATAGGCTGATCCAGGAATGCCGGAGCCGTGGCATGATTGCCGAGAGACTGTTCGGCGAAAAAGAAATTTTGACCCCACGCTCTCTTTGACCGAATTACGTTCGACGTGGTGTCGTTCCGGCGGGCGCAACAGCAGGGACCGGGGCGTGTGTTCCCACCGAACGGCGACTTTATTTCGTATCACGGCTCGACCATCCACGACCTGCTTCTGGGTACGAAGGAGGCAGGCAGGGCTACTTCACCATCTCGGGCGAGCCGGATTGGGTAAAGAGTGAGTCATATTTGCCGCTCAAGCCTGTCTTGTCGGACACCGGGCGCCCCATCTGCATCGCCAACATGCCCGCAATCTCACCCGTCGTCGCGCCGTGCGCAATGTAATGAAACCCGTACCGACTGTCCCCCTGCTGGTACAGCGGCGGAACCGGCCTGTCGCCAAAACGCTTCAACTCCTCCGCGCTCGGCTCCGCGCCCGACGACTGCAGCTTTCCCGCCTTCGCTACCACCAAATCGTACGCCTGCCCGTCGCGCGTCTCCCAATGAACCTTCAGCATGAAGCGCTCGGCCAGCAGCACCTGCATCATGTTCTCCTGCTCAAGCCGAACCTGCTCCTTCGTCAGTTTCGCCAGCTTTGCATCAGTTTCACCGTCGGCCTTCGCCTCGACGTTGAACGTCGCCCACGCAAGGTCGCACGGTATGCCCTCAATCAGGTGCGGGTTGACCTCATATGCCCCCAGAATCAGATTCATGAGGTCGTTGTTCTCCAGCCGCAGATTGCTGCTGTTCGGCGGCTGAAATCCTCCGCCCACCCTGAACCCGCCATTCACATCCGGTTTCGACTCGCGCACCGACGCCACATCGAACGTCATCGTCGGCACATAAGGAGCGTTTGCAGGCAAGGAGGATGCAGGCGTTGTGGCCGCGCCCGCTTGCGCCGGGGAAGAAGGTACGGCAAGGGCTATCCATCCAGCCACAACTATCGGTTGGGTTTCTCGAGTAGCTGGAAGGACGCACTCGATGCCGATCAAAGTGACGTCACGGAGCGATCTCTTTGATCTTGATGCGATATGGCTTAAGCAGGTTACCGGTCGCGTGATCGACCGCCGCGCGAGTGCGCGCAATCACCAATGGCGCCGTGTTGGCGAATATGCCGCCGGTGCGTAAAAGAGGCTGAGTAAATTGAAAGTTGAGCGTAGAGGAGAAGTATGGATTAAAGAAGTTGAAAGAGCTGTTCGTCGACGATTTCGTGCTGGAGACGGTTCCGCTGACATTGGTTGCGGTGATGAAGATCTGCGAGTAGCCAATCTGTCCAAGTTGCGACCTGCTAAGACAATACTTCCCTAAGAAAACGGACTTGTCCGTCTACTCTCAAGCCCATCTCAATAGGATCGCGCTGCGCCTCAATCAACGCCCGCGAGAAACCTTGGGCTTTCAAACGCCAGCGAGTAAACTGCAAGCCAGTGTTGCATCGACCGGTTGAGACCGCCCCGTATTTCATGCACTACGACCGGGATGTTCTATTGACTCCTATGGAAGGCGACGTTGCGGATCCTGCCGTCGGACACGCTCAGGCCGGAGACGTGGCCGGTCGCATCTTTCTGAAATGTCACAATGCCGAGATCTCCCTGAAACTCGTCCCGCACCGTTGGTGTCAATTTCCGCGGCGAATTCCCGTTTATCCGAAGCATCAAGTGTCCGCTCTCGACTGACAGTTTGTACGTTACGCCGAGTTCGGTACTCTCATAATTGCCGGCATAAGGGGTCAATGCAGCATCGTCAAAATGAAGGACTTCGATCCTGCTGCCTGCTGCCAACGAATACGACGTTTCCTCCCACTTCAACGGCCACCGACATTACTCGATGTGAACTAGCAAAGGTAATCGTCATTCCATCTGAGCCAGCAAATCGGTTGGCTCCGATACCTTGCAGACTTTCGCCACCCATCATCAGGTTCCCGCCTGACAGCACGAATGGCACAATGGAGTGATCAGCCGGTTGAAGATATGTTCCGGCAAATGGGGGGGTCGGAATCAACGCGAGCGGCTTTCGAGGGCTGCTGCGGAGTTTGCTGCGGAGGCCGCTCAGGTTTGAGGTTCTGTTCCAGCAAGAGGCCAGCCACCTTCCGCGAGAGATCAGGAGCATATGCGCTAGAGGTGTTACAGAGACACACTACGGTGAATCGTTGCTTGGGGAACCGCAAAGTCTCGGTGCTGTAACCAAATAGTGCGCCGCCGTGCTCGATGATCGGTAACCCGCGATAAGCTCACATTTGAGTCCGAGCGCGTAATTCGTCTTTTTGCCGTTATTCAAGACCCCGACTGCCTCCATCCCTTTCGGAAGGGATCCCTTGCCTAGTCGGTTTTCGTAGAAATTCCGGTCCCACTGAAGCAGGTCGTCGACGCTGGACATGAGTCCGCCATCCCCGACTAGGTCGAAATTTGTCGACCAATCCACGAGAAAGGTGTCGTTCTTCCCGGGGCTGTAGGCCGGAACGCGACCGGGCACGACGGCGCTACGATCGTCATCGAATCGCGTATGCGTCATACCGAGCGGCTGGAAGATGTTCTCCGCGGCGAACTCCGAAAGAGTCTTCTTTGTTCCACGCTTGACCACTTCGGCTAGCAGGAAGTAATTCGTGTTGCTGTAAAGAAACTCCGCTCCGGGAGTGTAGTTCAAAGGCTTCTGGTGGGCGATCAACTCTAATACTTCCTGATTAGAGTGAACGTCCTCCGGATTTTCGCCGGAAAGAGCGAAAAGACCGAAATAGTCGCGAAAGCCACTCGTATGGTGAAGCATCTCTCGAAGCGTGACTGGTTGTCCGTAGTCGGGCAGTTCAGGGATGTACTTCCGAACATCATCATCGAGGGAAAAAATCCTTGCTCCGCAGCGAGCACAACGCTGGCGGCGGTGAACTGCTTTGAAACTTGCGTTTTCCATCGAGCGCAGCATCGGCCAGATCCTCCAGCAGTGCGTGGGCTTCGCGATCCAACACACGGTAGCCCTGCTGGATGACGGCGTGTCCGATGGCCTGGGCGCAGTGACTCTTTCCGCTCCCAGGCGGCCCAAGGAACAAGGCATCTTCGCGCTTTCCGATCCAGTTTGCTGTCGCGAGTTCGAAGACCAGATTGCGATTCATGCGGGCGTTGAACTGGAAGTCGAAGTTGTCCAGGCGCTTGTCTGCATCGCGGAACTGCGCCTGTTTGTGGCGTCTTTCCAGGAGTCGCTTGCTGCGGCAGGCCAGCTCATCGGAGACCAGCGTGGAGATCAGGTCGATGGGTGCCATGTTCTCCGATTGCGCTTGCAAAAGACGGGTTTCCATCACTGCGGCCATGCCGCTCAGGCGCAGTTGCACCAGGGAGCGATTCAGTTCGATCAGGTTCATGGATTGGGTTCCTCGAAGTGGATTCGTTGTTGGATCAGGTCGCGATACTGGGTCAGTTCGCGGATGAGTGGATCGACTTGCCGCAGACTGAGGGGAGCCTGCGGGCTGCGCTCCAGATAGCGGCGCACGAAGCGATACTCGGGCACGCGCAACTCCAGAGCCGCCGCGCAAGCATCGTCCGAAGCCGCGCTGCCATAGTGCTTGACCAGTTGGAGGACGCCCTGGATGCGACGCATTCCGAGTTCTCCCTGTCGAGCATGGATGGCGTCCGAGACAGCGCCGATGTTAGGTCCTGCCTTGTGTGCGCGTGCCAGCAGTTGAAGCAACTGCGGCGGCGTGCGCCGCGGGCGATCCGCATCGCGGATGCGGTGCCCACCGCGCTTGCCGCTCAGATGCTCGCGCAGCAACTCACCTGTTTTGGGATCAAGCAGACGCACGAACATCGAACATCGCGTCCCACTGCACATGCACCTGTCGTCCTATCCAGCCCGGAGGTGCTCCGTAGTAGGCCGCCTCGACTTCGACACAACCATCCAGGTGCACCGTGCGCTCGCCATACTGGTAGTAACGGAACGGCTCCAGCGGCAGCGCTTGCAAGAAGGGTTTCTCTTCGGCGAACATCGCCGCCACCTGCCGCTTGATGCGGCCGTGGATGCGCTTGTCGGCCCAGTGCTCTTCCCAGTGATCCAGGTACGCCTGCGCCTCATCAAGACTCTCGAACTTCTTGCCCTTCAGCGGGGTCTTTTGCGCACGGGCTACGCCCGATTCCACTTTTCCTTTGCGATCTGGATCGCGCACTTTGCATGGGAGGGCCGTCACGCCGCAGTGCGCCAGAACATCCCGATACAGGGGATTCAGGCCCGGATCGTAGAAGTCCGGAGACAACACACCTTCGCGGAGGTTATCCAGAACTACGATCCGTGGTGAACCGCCAAGCCGGCGAAAGGCCTTCTCGTGCCACTCAGCCCACACCCGCGTATTCGACCGGAAGGCCAGCAGCCGAACACACTTGCGACTCGATCCAGTGTCATTACAAACAGCCGCGTGCGCCGGTACTTTCCGCTGTCCGGATCGCGCACCATCGGCCCGGTGCCATAGTCAACCTGGCACTCCTCACCGAGTCTGGTCTCGATGATCACACGAGCTTCCGGCGATACCGTTCCACGCAACTTGCGCACGAAACGCTTGACGCTCTGGTAGCCGCCCGTGAACCCGTGCGTATCGACCAGATCCTGGAAGATGCCCGTCGCGTTGCGGCCCCGCGACAGCTCCAG
This sequence comes from Acidobacteriota bacterium, assembly GCA_030775885.1. Classification (GTDB taxonomy): domain Bacteria; phylum Acidobacteriota; class Terriglobia; order Terriglobales; family Acidobacteriaceae; genus Edaphobacter. The sequence continues at coordinate 5,866 of JALYIG010000188.1, forward strand.
CTCGATCAACTCCCGGTAGGCTTCGCTGACACCCGCAGAACGCTTGCCAGTCTGTTTCGGAGGCGTTTTTCCCAACAAAAAGCCGGTGGTCACCAAAGTGGCCGGTTTTGATTCGTCAGAGCCGGTGATCACCAAAGTGGCCGCTTTTGAAAGTGACTTGGGTCCCAACGTCCCCGGCGGACGCACCATGATCCCTGCTGAGCGCAAGTAATCGCCCGCCGTCTCGCGACGAACTCCCGTCGCCTGCTCAATCCGCCGCAGAGGCCAACCAAGACGCCCCAGCGCTATCACCTGTTCACGCTTATGTTTGCTCAAGACATTGCCCA
>JALYIG010000189.1 GCA_030775885.1 Acidobacteriota bacterium
GGACATAACGGCCACTTACCAGAAGGGTATTAGCTACCGGCCACGCTTCGATTGGTCCGATGCTCGCTACTGGGAAATCATCTGGGTGCACCTGAGGACTGGTCATCACGAGGCATACATCGATAACCGGACTATGACGCGCGAGGAGCACGAAAAGGGCGCGTATGACACACACCAAATGATGTATGCCGTGCAGTCGGGCGAACCGAGCGGCACGTTCATGGTGATTCGGCCAATGAAGACGCTGGCCTTGTTAGATGATCTTCACGCTCACAACGATGGAGAGCCGGTCACTGCGGAAGAAGAGCGTCGTAAGGTTCAGCTATTTGCCGAGTCGGGAATGAGCGAAGAAGAGGCATACTTCAGAGTCGATTCGAAGATGACGTATGTTCCGGGCAACTAGCAACAATCCTCCTTTGAAGGCATCGCACACGAGAGATATAGAGCACGGCAAGTCGATAGTAGTGAGTAGTTGCGACACTAAGAATTGAGGAACGTCATATGAACTCCACAAAACAACTCGATGTAATAGCTTCAGGCGCAAGGCTGGTCGTGATTGTGATAACTCTTTCGGCCCTTTCACTCTTTGCACATGGACAGGTATCAGGTGGCTCCGTCAGCGGCACAATCAAGGATGCCACGCAAGCTGTCGTCCCCAACGCTTCTGTATCGATTGAGAACGTAGACACAGGTGTGAAGCATGAGCAGACTTCCAATCGAGACGGAGAGTATGTTGTTCCTAATCTGCAGCCAGGCAACTATACGATCTCCTGTTCCGCTGCTGGATTCTCGAAAGCAGTTCTCAAAGGTATCGCTGTCGGTGTTGGATCAGAACTCGTGATCGATCTCACAATGACGCTTGGTCAAGTGACGAACACGATCAGCGTTGAGAGTACAGCACCAGTTGTGGAACTCAGCGACACGAGTGTCAGCCAGATTGTGTCGGGAAATACAGTTCGTGAATTGCCTCTCAATGGACGGGATTGGACTCTGCTGGCGACACTGCAGCCCGGGGTGGCGCAAATTGAAGCACAGCCGGCGGTAGGTGTGGGAAATGATCGTGGAAACCGAGGACTAGGTGTGCAACTGGCGGTAGGAGGAAATCGTCCACAGGCAAACAACTATCGCCTGGACGGAATCAGTATCAGCGATTACTCCAATGGCGCTCCGGGAGACCCGCTTGGCATCACTCTGGGCGTGGATGCTATCAAGGAATTTTCTGTTATTACAAATGATGCCCCCGCTAGCTACGGTCGCACTTCCGGGGGGATCGTCAATGCGACGACGCGGTCTGGGACGAACAAGTTTCACGGGAGCGCCTACGAGTTTGTTCGAAATAGCGCTCTGGATGCTAGAAACTATTTCGATGGACCAACCATTCCAAGTTTCAGCCGAAACCAATTCGGCGGAACTGCAGGCGGCCCGGTTGTCAAGGACAAGACTTTTATCTTTGGCGACTATGAAGGCATACGGCAGAATCTGGGCCTTACGGCGGTTAGTACCGTGCTTTCACCGAATGCACGAAACGGGGTCCTCGTGGGAGGAACTGTGGCAATTGATCCAACGGCAAAGAAGTATCTGGCGTTCTACCCCTCGGCTAACGGGGCGATCAATGGAGACACGGGCATATTTAGTACTGCATTTCAACAGATCGCGTCAGAAGACTTCTTTACAACACGTGTTGATCAGACGATCTCGAAGGCAGATAGCATTTTTGGCACGTACGTATTTGATCGGGCCCAACTCACTCAACCGGATAACTACCAGTTGGTGACCAACGAAGACCAATCCGGGCGGCAAGAGGCAATCATCGAGGAGACACACATCTTCAACTCCGAGTTTGTAAACACGATCCGGCTTGGATTAAACCGCTCAATATCGGATGCCCCAAAGACGCTCAACTCTCTTAATCCGTTGGCAGCGGACCCATCGTACGGATTCCTCCCCACGAAGACGATAGGAACTCTTCAGGTCACCGGACTCAACCAGATCAATGGTGGGGTTGGGTCGATCGGTGAATATGCTTTTTATAACAACTCCTACCAACTGTATGACGACGCCTACTTGACTCAGGGGAAGCACACCCTCAAGTTCGGGGGATCGTTTGAGCGCATTCAGCTCAATCAGCAGGGGCGGGCAACGCCGAGCGGTCAGTTCACCTTTGCCTCAATTCACGACTTCTTGACCAACGTCCCGTCAAACTTCACTTCTGCAGTCCTGGGAAGCATAACTCCAAGGGACCTGCGGACTTCAATCATTGCCGGATATATCGACGATGGCTGGCGCATCTTCCCGAATCTGACGCTCAATCTCGGTGTGCGCTACGAGATGTCGACTGTTCCTACAGAGTCGAAAGGCAAGCTGACCAACCTGCAGACGATTACCGCGACCGCTCCCGTACTGGGCTCTCCATACTTCTCGAATCCCACAAAGAAGAACTTTGAACCTCGGCTGGGCTTTGCGTGGGATCCATTCAAGGACTCAAAGACCTCAGTTCGAGGCGCCGTTGGCATGTATGATCAGCTGCCGCTTCCATCTAACTTCCTACTCCTGAGTGTGCTGTCGGCACCCTATTTTCAGTACGGCACGATTCCAACTCCCGGCGCGGGTACCTTTTCCACTGGAGCATATAACCTGCTGTCGCCGAGCAGTCTGCGCTATGCGCTGGTCCAGACCAATCCTGCGCGCAGCTACTCTCTGCAATACAACGTCAACGTCCAGCGCCAACTTACCACGGGGCTAAGCGCAATGATCGGGTACGCTGGCTCACACGCGATTCGTCTGCCGTATCAAGATAATGATGTCAACTATGTACAACCCGCCAAAGTCGCTGGCCGTTACGTTTGGCCGGTAGGGGGAACTCGAATTAATCCGGCGCTGGGTCAGATTCAAACCATGCAATGGAACAGTAGTTCTATCTACAACGCAATGTTGGTACAGGTCACGCAGAAAACGCGTCATGGAGTTCAAGCCAACGTCTCTTACACGTGGTCCAAAGCCACTGACACTGGATCCTCTTCCGGCGCTTCGGGGGTTTTCGGGAACTCAGTCCGAGGGCTATGGTTCGACCCCGGGTCGCGCGAAGGACGGTCGGATTTCGATGTCCCACGGGTTCTCGTTTTGAACTACGTTTGGGAGATACCTGGCGCGAAGACGAGCAATGCTTTAGCGAATTGGGCGTCGAATGGCTGGCAATGGGGTGGAATCTTTCATGCCAGCGATGGAATTCCATTCACACCCACTATCAGCGGCGATCCTCTCGGAATGAAGGCACCCGCGGGCAGCTTTGATTTTCCTGATTTCGTCGGGGGATCGGGATGTGGTTCTTTGGTCAATCCCAGAAGTGTTCTGCACTACGTCAATACACAGTGCTTTGCGTTCCCAACTCCGCAAACACTCGGTAATGCGACCCGCGGAATGTTGCGGGGACCAGGGATCGAGGAGTTTGACACGTCGTTGTTCAAGAACACGCGGCTGCCCCGGATCTCCGAAAACTTCAACATACAACTGCGAATGGAGCTATTCAATGTGCTGAACCACGCTAACTTTGCGGCACCGACCGGCAATGCCACGTTGTTCAATGGGAGTGGAGCTGCGGTTTCGAGTGCTGGAATCCTCACTTCCACCACGACAACCTCTCGGCAGATTCAATTTGGCGCGAAGGTCGCATGGTAAGCGGCGGTGTCGCCACATGCGAGGCATGACGAACCATCAGGAGATTCTATGAAAGCAGTCAAGAAATCTATGGCGTGCACAATAGGTGTGCTGGTATGTGGTGGAATGTTACTGGCACAAGCAGCACCAAAACATCCAATGGATGCCGGTTTCACGAAGCCCGCACCCGAAGCTCAGAAACTGCTGGAGGAGACTCTCGCAAAGCATCCTGAAGTCATAGTGATGATGATGCACGTCCAACCTCCTAACAGATCAAGAAACGTGGTCATCGCTTCGAGCATGGGGCGTATTGGCGAAATCGGAGATGAAGACGACATGCGCTGCATCCGGACTGACAAAAGCAATCTAGAAATCAATACGGCGGGAAACCACTTTGAGGATGAACTAACCCTTAAGGACAGATCCGGCAGGATCATTGGCGCGCTGGGCCTGGTTTTCAACTACACGGGGGGGGATGACAAGACGAAGTTGGTGGCCATCGCAGAACAGATTCGAGAGGAGTTGCGGGAACAGATTCCGTCGAAAGCGTTCCTTTTCACAACAGTTAACTAACGTTACTCATGCGCGAGAGGTCAGAGAGTCGAGTCTTCGCGGCCCGATGAAGCCTGAGTCGCGTGTGAATTTTGCAGATGCATGTCTTGTAGAGGATGACCTGATGATTACAGTCACTTCCGCTCCCAGCACCAACAAACATCTCACGCGTTGGGTTGAGAAGATGGCCGATCTCTGCCAGGCGGACAGCATCCACTGGGTAGATGGCTCGCAGGCCGAGTGCGACTTCCTCTGCGGTCAGCTCGTCGCCGCCGGGACATTTACCCGGCTCAACCAGAAGCTGTGGCCGGGCTGCTTCTACGCCCGCTCCTCGCCCAACGACGTCGCCCGCGTGGAGGACCGCACCTTCATCTGTTCGCTATCGAAAGAAAGCGCCGGCCCCACCAACAACTGGGAAGATCCGTTTAAGATGCGCAAGAAGCTGAAAGGGCTATT
>JALYIG010000190.1 GCA_030775885.1 Acidobacteriota bacterium
TGGAGAGGCGGTAACTCTTGCTGCTGCGCGGCTGTCTTTGCTTGAACCTCGAACCTTGAACCTCGAACTTCGTCAACCAGATCGGATTTGTTGAGAGCAATAAGCAGGGTGCTGCCGGATTCCGAAACCCGTTGCAGCACGGTATGGTCCTGTTCGGCGAGGCCCTGAGTGGCGTCGACGACCAGGAGAATGACGTCGGCATCGGCTATGGCCTGGTGGGATTTGGCGATGCCGATGCGCTCGGCTTCATCGACTGCGGTGAGATTCCGAAGTCCGGCGGTGTCGATGAGGTCCACCGGGATGCCGCCCATTGCAACTCGTTCGGTTACAAGATCGCGGGTGGTGCCGGGGGATGCGGTCACGATGGCGCGGTCGCGTTCGACCAGGCGGTTGAAGAGGCTGGATTTGCCCGCGTTGGGACGGCCAACGATGGCCAGGCGGAAGCCATCGCGCACCATGCGGCCGTAAGCAAAGCTGCGCTCAAGTTCGGCGATGGGGGCGCGGACCGCAGCGATCTGCGCGGCGATGCGGGCGGCGGGGAGGACGTCGATGTCGTCCTCGGCGAAGTCGATGCCGGCTTCCATGGCGGCGATCAGGCCAACCAGTTCGGCCTTGGCGGGAGCGACGGCGTGGGCCAGCGCGCCTCCGAGTTGGCGTGCCGCGACGCGTGCCTGCTCGAGGGTGGAGGAGCCGATGAGGTCGTCGACGGCCTCGGCCTGGGTGAGGTCGATGCGTCCGGCGAGGAAGGCTCGCTGAGTAAATTCGCCCGGTTCGGCGAGGCGCGCGCCGGCATTGCAACATTGGCGGACGAGGTATTCGAGCAGCACGGGCGAGCCGTGCGCGGCGATCTCGACGATGTCCTCGGAGGTGTAGCTGTGAGGCGCGGCGAAGAAAGTGGCGACGCACTCGTCGAGCACGGCTGGCTCGTTTTTGCTTGTCATCCCGTAGGGATCTGCTTTTGCAGATTCGTCATTCGCGACGTCGAGCAGTTCGCCGAAGCGGGCGCGGCCGGGGGCGAGCGGGTGGCGCAGGCGAAGCAGCGGAGCGACGACTTCTCGCGCACGCGGACCGCTGAGGCGCACGATGCCGATGCCGCCGCGGCCGGTAGGAGTGGAGATGGCGACGATGGTGTCTACAGCATCTAAAGTCATCAATGCGAGGATACACACCACGGCAGTTCCGTTCCCTGCATAATTTCCTTACGTGCGGTTCAGGAGGTCGTCGATGAAGTTGTCTCGCCGGGATGCCGTTCGCTTGCTGGCCGCAGCAGTTTTTGCGTCCAGCAGAACGATCGCGATGGCTGACTCGACAACGTCTGTGCCCGAGTTCGACGTCACCAGCGTAAAGCCGAGCCGGACGCGGGAAGGCTGGCAGGCGATCGATACCATGCCCGGACGGATCCACGCGGAAAGTATCACGCTGAACCGGTGCATCCGCGAGGCCTACGATATCGGGCCGCATCAGTTAGTCGGGGGACCGGACTGGCTCGACTCCGACCGCTGGGAGATCGAGGCTCGCGCAGGCCAGCGCGTCGACGACGATGCGGTACTGATGTTGATGTTGCGCAAGCTTCTGGCCGACCGCTTCCGGCTCGCGGTGCATCGCGAGACCCGCACCCTGCCAGCCTACTTACTCGAGGTCGACAAAAAGGGGACGAAGATGCAGAAGGCCGATCCGGGCGACTCCGATACTGAGCTGCACGGCGGCCGGGGTGGCCCGACAACGCTCGAAGCAAAGAAGACGGATATGGACGCACTGACGGTCATCCTGGGATGGCGCATGGACAGGCTGGTGGTGAACCGAACCGGACTTCAGGGTTCGTTCAACTTCACCCTCCACTGGATGGCGGACACCATGCGCAATCGCGACGATGGCGAGGACGATGTGTCTATTTTTACCGCCGTCGGAGAGCAGCTGGGATTGCGTCTGCGCGCAGCACGGGCGCCGGTTGAGGTAATCGTCATCGACCACGTGGAACAGCCGTCGCCGAACTAGTGGCCGGTCTCTAAAGTTCGCGAACTGCGGAGCACGCTGGACTTGCTGCGATTCAGAAGTTTTCCAGCGTCACCACTGGGAGTAGTCGCCGCGCGCCAGCACCCAGAGAGCGATGGCGAGGTTGGCGGTGGCGTGAGCTGCGACTGCCTCGCCCAGCCTGCCGCGCAGCCTGGCAACTGCGGCAAACGCGAGGCCGGCCAGAATCCCTGCGGGCCACATGCGCCCATGCACCAATCCAAATGCGATCGAGCTTCCCAGGATGGCGACGAAGCTGAGATTGCGCAGAGACACGCTCTCCACATCGGCAGACATCAAGCGGCGTGCGAGATATCCACGAAAGGCAAGTTCCTCGGCGATGGGGATCGCCAGGACAGAGGTGATCACGCGGATGGCAATCCAGACGGCGCGTTGGAGCGGGTTGAGATTCGCGAGGCCCTGGGCGATGGTGGTGAAGGGTGGATGGGTGGCGGGCGCAGGCGGGGCGATGTGGCTGAGACCGATCCACAGGACGAAGACCGCAAAGCCAGCCAGCGGACCGGGCCAACTGAATCGCCAGTCGATGCGGCTATAGCTGCGGCGATACGCGAAGAGAACGGCGGCGGCGGCAACCAGGCGGAGGCCGTAGAGGCGCTCGAAGCCGTCGGATGCCGCGGTGGAGATAAGGCCGGCGGCGACGATTGCAAGCAGCGGCACGAGATAGACTGCTGCCTCGTTGGTTTCCGCGAGCAGCGAACTGGCCGGCCGCGTGGAAAGAGCTCCGGTTGCCGTGGGTTTGTGAAACCACGCGATGTGATTGACCGCGAACAGAAACGCGAGCGCCACCGAGCTGAAGAAGATCCAGCCTACCTGGGAGTGGAAGCCGCCGGCGGCGATGGCTTCGTGGCCCGAGTCTCCGATGAGGATGAGGGCGGCGATGCGGACCAGGTTCAGCAGCCAGACCATGGCCAGCGACGCGGGCACCAACATCAGCGACCGGCCGAGACGCAGTTCGCGGCGCGAGTAGAAGAGCCAGCCGACGGTCAGGCTGAGCATCAGCGCGAGGCCCTCGATGCCGGAGCAGACGCCGGCGATCTGCACGAGAAAGTGCTTTGTACCAATGACCGAAGCGGCGGGGTCGGATTGCACATCGGCGAAGAACAGGCTGAGCACAGCTTTAACGCCGCGGAAGGTCAACCCCTGTATGGCGTGGCCGAAGATTGAAGCAGGCTGATCCCACGCAACCAGCAACACTGCGCGCACCAGCATGGTGAGCGCGCCGAGCGCTGCGGCCAGGCCCCACGCGTCGCCCAGGCTTCGCAGAACACGAAGAAGCTGTCGCGGTTGGAACAGCGCCGCGGCAAGCGTGAGCGGCACCGCGGCAAGCGCGCAATACCACACCGCCAGCAGGACCAATCTGGCCGGTGGATGGGTATGGAGCGGCCGCAAGAGGAAGAAGTTGCAAAGGAAGAAGAGCGCGAGCGTGCAGGCGTGCAAGGCGGCCCATCGCCGGTCGACGGGCGAGACCTCCAGGCGCACAGCCTTCAGTTTGTCGCGTCCGAAAAATAGGAGTGCGACGCCGAAGAATATGACCGAGGAGGCAGCCGTCCGGGCAAGCAGCCAGGGGTGGCGAACCATGGTGACGGGAACGCACTCCAGCGCCAGTATCGCCGCCATGAGCCAGAATCGCAGGGAGGCGGAGCGCCCCTGCGATTCCGAAACATGTTTAACCTCAGGCAGAGACAACTCCTGCAACATGGATCCCAAGGACAACCTCGCCTATTCCTTCCGGCGACCCCGGATGACCATGATTCCACCGCTTATGAGCACCAGCGCTCCCACGCCGAGGGCTGGTTCCATCTCGGGCGTGACAACTTTCTTAACTTTGTCGTCCCGGTCATGGTCTTCGTGGTTGTCAGAGTCTGCGTGGTTGTCATCGTTCTGGTTATTACCAGACGTTGCGTGGGCCGGGATAGTTGCCGCTAACATTACAGCCAAGACAGGGAGACAGATACGCAATAGAACTTTCATTAAAAGACCCCTTTCACATGGACGACTTTTGAGATTATTGCGATCCTAGCACGGGATTGGAGAAAAAGAACCCAAACTCTGGTAACCATTCTCTCAGCGACCGGCTACCTCGCGGGCGGGGGCGGCGGGGAGAGCGGGTTGACTACCGGGAGGCCAATTCCGCCTGCTCCGGCGCCGGCGTTCATGCTGCCGCGCAGGCCGGCCAGGATCTGGGTCATGAAGTCGTTGGCGGCGCCGGGATTGTTGGGCAGGAAGATGGTGTTGTTTCCGGCCTTGGTGCCGATGTCCTTGAGCGTGTCGAAGTACTGGGTCAGCAGCACCAGCGCCATCACATCTTCGGGGGTCGCACCGGGGACCGACTCGCGGAAGTTCTCGATCGAGGCGCGCAGCCCCTCGATAATTGCCTGACGCTCGGCGGCGATGCCTTTACCTTGCAGGGCTTTCGATTCGGCCTCGGCTTCGGCCTGCTTCACCTTCAGAATCTTCTCCGCTTCGCCGCGCGCCTGCGCTGCAACCTGGGCGCGCTGGGCTGCGTTGATGTCGTTCATCGCGTCCTTCACCTTGCTGTCGGGGATGATGTCGGTGACCAGCGCGTTCAGGATGTTGTAACCGAAGTTGGACATGGTGGCGTCGAGTTCGGTCTTTACATTGATGGAGATGCCGGACTGCTGCTCAAAGGTTTCGTCGAGCGAGAGCTTGGGTACGTGGCCGAGAATGGAGTTGAAGACGAAGCTCTCAATCTGCTTCTGCGGCGCGCTCAATTTATAGAAGGCGTCATATATCTTGTCCTGCAGAATCTGGTACTGCACGCTGACGGGGATCTGCACAAAGACGTTGTCGCGGGTCTTGGTCTCGACCTGAAACTGGGCTTGCTTGACCTGGAGATCGACGAAGTAGACGCTCTCGGCGAAGGGCAGCAGCGCATGCAGGCCGGGCTGCTCGATGCGGCTTAACTTGCCAAAGCGTTCCACGACTCCGGCCGTGTAGGTG
>JALYIG010000191.1 GCA_030775885.1 Acidobacteriota bacterium
ACTGTTGCCCACAAACGAGGCAATGTAACGTTTGTCAAATCGAAGAAGACCCTAGTATTGGATGCGCGTCAAATGTTTGTCCCATTTTGATGCCTCAGCTGAGAGTGTAAACGAGCTGATAAACGTCGTTCGCGTAGGTTTGAAGGACCTCGCATGCTTGTGGTATTCCCGTTACCTACTCTGTACCTGGTCTTACAGATGGTAGAGCAATGCGTGATGGAACTCGAGCGCTCGACTGGGTGTAGGATCCGGCACACATAGACGGTTAGATTCCAAACATCAAGGTTAATGATCCACAGTCACTTTGCTGCTGCGCCATACCCCCAGTTTTTGTTGCCTAATCTCAACGTTGATACGGGGTGCTCGGCAAGGCTCGCTCGAACCTCACGCTCCTCGCAGATATTGATCCCTCCGTGATTGAAGTCTTTCATGCATGGACTCCGCCTCTGTCTTCCTGCTTGCCACTAGCCTTAGGCGGCTCAGGGGCGGTCCACGACAAGACAAACCGCGTTCCACTTTCCCGTGAGATCTCTAGCCACCCTTCCATTTGCAAGGTCAGCATTGCCACCACCTGCATACCCATTGACTCGGTCGAATTCAGATCGAATCCAGCGGGCAGTCCCACCCCATTGTCCGCAATTATCAGCTCTGCGCCACGATTTGCCATCGTGCGGAATCCGATCTCCAGCAAGCCCTCTTTACCTTCATTGAACGCGTGCTTCAGTGCATTTGAAATCAACTCGTTCAGAATCAGCCCGCAGGGAATCGCCTGATCGATAGCCAAACGCATCGATTCTGTCGTAATTTTCAGTCGGATTCTGCTCCTATCGGGGCAATAGCTTTGATAGAGATGCGTTCCAAGACCCTCGACATACTCACCCAAATCCAAATCTGCCAATGTCGTCGATCGATAAATATGTTCATGAACCAGAGACATGGAATAAATCCGCTCATAGGCGTCCCGCAGCCGTACGGATGTAAGGGAATCACCTTCCCTGTCCATCTGCAATGACAGTAAACTGCTGACCACCTGCAAGTTGTTCTTCACCCGATGATGGACTTCCTTAAGGAGTATCTCTTTCTCGATCATTGATCGATCGAGTTCAGCGACTTTCTTTGTCAATCTAGAGTTGGCGATAGCCAGCTCGCTGTTTGAATGTACCGTTCTCTCAGCCCACTTTTTTTCCAGAAATGCCCCGTAGCAGTCCCGCAGAAAGGTCTGGCCAAGCACCAAGAGCAATTCTCCGAATACGGTCAGATGGGCGCGGCTCATAGGAACTTGTAGGCCAGCTAAGTTCCAGATCTGCTGCGCCGAGAGACCGAACTCGCGGGCAAGTCGCCGCAGAGGAAGTACCTCCGGATAGCGGCCAAGAATTTGACCTGCTAGCAGCGTTGCTACATGTTTGCCGCCCAACATAAGCGGCAAGGCAGTGTGTGCGAAGCCGGCATCATCGCTTACCAGCGTGAGGGAGTTCGTTCGCACTGCATTTGCAATGGCGCTGCAAACTGAGCGCGTCTCCAGGCAAAATAGACACGCATCCGCCGGAACCGGTCTCGCTTTTCGGGCCAAACTCCAGATGGGATTCGGGTTGTGGCATGTTCCTAGCAGCTGCCCCTCCGTGCCAATCAAAGCTACAGCCACCTTCGCGGTGCGGGCAAACAGATCCAAGATCTTTTCCCAACTTCCCGAATTTAGAAGCTCGGCCCGCAACTCGGGTGTGATATCGATGATGGCCGGATGTTCTTCCGGGGAAACCGCGCTTCTATCCCAAGCCTCACCTTCGGGATCGTCAAAACTGTCACTCATCTTTGTACAGTTCCTTATTTTGCGCCAGGCGTTGAAATATATCAATCGTGAGCTCCTGCTGAGGTTGGGAGAAGAGATGCTTAGCACGCTGGAATCAGGTCCGCTGTCACAGTCGAAATGCCACCGTGTCGCCAGAGTTCGGGCACGGTTCCACTGAGTGGAGGGCAGCCTGCTCAGGTGCTCTGGCGGGCCGTTTCGTATGAGCCGATAGTAAGCCCGGTAAACCGCGCACCCATCTGAATCTTGCTTAGACCTTGGCCTGATTCAGCTACCTCAGCTGCCAGCGAACCTTGCTTCGCTTGAGGCCGGGTGAGACTAAGACGTCTTCATTCTGCAAACAGATGTATCCCTCTTGCTCAAAGGATTCTAGACCAACGTCTGTTTCAGACGAGATTGCGGCTGAACCCGAATTCCACAGTAATTCGCCGTGTCAAACAAGCGTGCTTGGAATCTATTGCCGTGCATTGGCTTATTTCTC
>JALYIG010000192.1 GCA_030775885.1 Acidobacteriota bacterium
ACGTGGAACAGTGCGCCCATGTTGGCCGGCTCCTCCTGTACCCAGACGATCTCTGTTGCTTCGGGATGCTGATCGAGCGCGGCCTGCATTTCCTCCTCGGGCCACGGGTACATCTGCTCGAGGAAGATGATGCCGACAGAGGTGTCCTTGCGGCGCTCGCGCTCGACGCGGAGATTGTGGCCGATCTTTCCGGTGCAGACGAGCAGGCGCCGCGGCGATTTGACCGAGTTGTCTGGGATGACGTTGAGGAAGCGGGGGGCGGCGAAGTCGTTGAGTTGCGAGCAGGCGTCGGGGGCACGCAGCATGCTCTTCGGCGTGAAGACGATCAGCGGCTTGCGCCATGCGCGCAGGGCCTGCCGGCGCAGTAGGTGGAAGTATTGCGCGGCGGTGGACGGCTGGCAGATCTGAATATTGTCGCCCGCGGCGAGGTGGAGGTAGCGTTCGATGCGCGCGCTGGAGTGCTCGGGGCCCTGACCTTCGTAGCCATGCGGAAGGAGGAGGACAAGTCCTGAGAGCAAGCCCCACTTGGCCTCGCCGGCCGCGACGAACTGGTCGATGATGATCTGTGCGCCGTTTGCGAAGTCGCCGAACTGGGCCTCCCACAGGACGAGAGTTTCGGGATAGTCGCGCGAATAGCCGTACTCGAAGCCCATCACCGCCGCCTCGGACAGCATGGAGTTGTAGACTTCGAAGCGGCCCTGGTTCGGGCTGACGTGAGCGAGTGGGAGGTACTTCGCCTCGGTCTCGATGTCGATCACGATCGAGTGTCGCTGATTGAATGTGCCGCGCTGCGAGTCCTGGCCGCTGAGGCGGACCGGCGTGCCCACGCTCACCAGCGATGCAAAGGCCGTGAGCTCTGCCATACCGTAGTCGAAGGCGCGCGTGCCGGCGGCCATCTCCAGGCGTTGCTCGAAGAGCTTCTTCACCTTGGGATGAATGTGGAAGCCGGTCGGGACGACGGTGGTGAGGCGCGCAAACTCAGCGACGCGATCGGCGGGCAGGCCTGTGGCGATATTGTCCTCCGGCAGCAGATGGCCGCCGTGATAGCGGCCCCAGTACTCGGGCAACGTGGCCAGCTTGGCTTTTTGCCGAGCGCGGGTGGCCTGCTTCTGGCCTTCTAGGAATTCCTCCTGAACCCGCTGTGCCTCAGCCGCGGGATCGATGCCGATGCGTTGGGCATAGAGCTTGTAGAGGGGCGGGTGGTCCTTGATGGCGGCGTAGCGGCGCGGTTGCGTTACGGTGGGGTCGTCGACCTCGCTGTGGCCGTGGCGGCGATAGCCTACGAGATCGACCACCACGTCGGAGCGGAAGCGGTGGCGGTACTCCGCGGCGATGGCGGCGACGCGCACGACGGCATCGGCATCCTCGGCGTTGACGTGGAAGATGGGGATAGGCAGGCGCTTCGCGACGTCGGTGGCGTAGCGGGAGGCGTTCGATTCTTCGGGCGTTGCGGTGAAGCCGAGCAGGTTGTTGACGATGACGTGGATCGTGCCGCCGACGTCGTATCCGTCTAACGCACCGAGTACCAGGCACTCGGCGAGGATGCCCTGGCCGGCGAATGCGGCGTCGCCGTGCATGGCGATGGGGAGGACCTGGTTGCGGCCATCCTGGTCCGGATGCTCGACGTGGATGCGCGTCTGCTTAGCGCGCGAGCGGCCGAGAGCAACGGGGTCGACCGCCTCGAGATGGCTGGGATTGGAGACGAGATGCAGGCTGATGGTGCTGCCGATGGGTGACCGATACTCGCCGGTCGCACCCATATGGTACTTCACGTCACCGCCGCCGAGGACACTGCGCGGATTGACGTCTTCGAAGCGGGCAAAAATCTCGAAAGGCGTACGGCCGATGGTGTTCGCCATGACGTTGAGGCGGCCACGGTGGCTCATCGCAAGAACGGCGGTCTTGACGCCGAGCGAGACGCTGGATGCGAGCACGCGATCGAGAAAGGGAATCAGGACGGTGAGGCCTTCAAGCGAAAAGCGCTTGGTGCCGAGGTAGCGCGACTGGATGGTCTGCTCGAAGATGTCGGCGCGGATGAGGCTGGAGAGGATGTGCGCCTGATCGGGTGCGTGCGGAGTCTGCTCGATCTGTTGCTGCAGCCACAGGCGCTGCTCCGCGTTAGTGATGTGCATGAACTCGAGACCGATGCTGCCGCAGTAGAAGGCGCGCGCCTCCGCCGCGAATTCGCCTTCGGGTGCAGGCGTCGGAAATGGCTCCGGCGGAAGATACTGGCCGAGCGGGTCGAGCGTCGCCTGCAGGTAGCCCCAGCGGCGAAAGATGTCGAAGACTGTGTCGCGCTGGGCGGGCGTTGAGTTGTTGCCCGTTGGTGTGGCGCTTGCTGCGAAGTTTTGTGTGCTGGTTGCCATTTCAATCCTCAATTGCCAATTCGTTCTCAATGCTAACGCTTATGGGCTGGACTTTGCTTGCGCTTATTCTGTGATTCCCAGGACCTTTACGAGGATGCGCTTGGCGCGTTGGCCATCGAACTCGGCGTAGAAGATACGTTGCCAGGTGCCGAGGTCGAGCCGGCCATTAGTCACCGGCAAGGTGGTTTCGTGGTGCAGAAGCAGGGCCTTGAGATGCGCATCGGCATTGTCCTCGCCGGTAAGATGGTGTTTGTATCCGGGCCATGCCGGGGCGAGCTTTTCCAGCCAGGTGGAGATGTCCTCGATGAGTCCGTCCTCGTTATCGTTGACGTAGATGGCGGCGGTGATGTGCATGGGCGAGACGAAGCAGAGTCCGTCGATGACGCCGCTTCGTTTGACGATGGCCTCGACCTGCGGCGTGAGGTGAACCATCTCGTAGCGCTTTTTGGTGGTCATGGTCATGTACTCTGTGTGCGCTTTCATTCCTGCCATGCGATCCTCCGTGTTACGAGACTCTCTTTAGATT
>JALYIG010000193.1 GCA_030775885.1 Acidobacteriota bacterium
GCGTGGAACAGCTACCGGTCGTCAAGAGAGGTTTATAGCGCCGCTCAGTTTGCGGCGCGAGATGCGCGAGAGATGGTTGTCCTTGCTGTGTGCGGAGCCTATCTGCAAGCGGTTGCAACCAAAGAAAGGGTAACGTCCGCGCACGCGCAACTAGACACTGCGACCGCTCTCTTTCAGCAGACCCAACAGAAGCGAGGTGTCGGCCTGGTGCCTCAAATCGACGTTGATCGCAGCGAAGTCGAAAAACTTACGCAGCAGCAAAGGGTCATCTCGCTTGAGAATGAAGTGGCCAAGCAGAAGATCGTTTTGGCTCGAATGATCGGATTGCCGCCAACCAACGAATTCGATCTTACCGACACAGTACCCTTTCTTGCCTCGCCCGATTTTGGCTTTGACAACACGCTCAAAATGGCACTCGAACATCGCAGTGATATCAAGGCTGCGGAGGCGCAGATTCATGCCGCCGAGCACACGCTTTCCGCTGCGCGCGATGAGCGTCTGCCCTCGCTTTCAGTGAAGGGCAACTACGGGGCCATTGGAACAAATCCGTCGCAGGCCCACTCAACGTATTCCGGCACAGCCACTCTCAGTATTCCGATCTGGCAGGGCGGTCGCACCGAGGGGGAGATTACGCAGGCAAGGGCCGCTCTGGCTCAGCGCCAGGCGGAACTCGAAGACACCAAAAGCCAGGTAGAAAGCGATGTCCGGAACGCTCTCCTCGATATCCAGGCAGCAACAAGTCAGGTGGAAGTCGCCAGGAGGAACCTGCAGGTGACAAAAGAGACTTTGGAGTTGACGCGACAGCGCTTCGATGCCGGTGTGACGGACAATGTAGAAGTTGTACAGGCCCAGGAGTCTCTTACGTCCGCTGAGCTTGACGTGATCAACAGCGTATTTGCTCACAATGTGGCGAAGCTCAGCCTAGCAAGGTCGGTTGCAAGCGCAGCCGATAACCTACAGCACTTTCTAAGTCTCCAATAATGTGCTCTCCACTGAGTTTTTACCGCTCCAAGCCGCTCCAAAACCGAATCGACCCATGCAAGCGAGAGCCCTTATGAAGATGGAATCCCCAGCACCGCAGTCGACGAATCGCGATGGTTTTGAGGTACTCACCGAGTTAGCCCTGAATCTTCACTGGACTTGGAATCACAGTGCGGATGACTTATGGAGGCGGCTGGACGCGGAACTCTGGCAGGAAACGCAGAATCCACGGGTGATCTTACAGACCGTCTCGCGAGACAAGATTATGGCGGCTCTCGCCGACCCGGAGTTTCGTTCGCGGCTCGATGCGATCAGTAAGCGGGACTCGAAATCTTATACCGCGGACGCATGGTTCCAGACAAAGCATTCAGCGCAATCAGCGATCACGATTGCTTATTTCAGTATGGAATTCATGTTGGGCGAAGCGTTGCCGATCTACTCCGGCGGGCTAGGCCAGGTTGCCGGCGATCAGATGAAAGCTGCCAGCGACCTGGGCGTCCCGGTAACTGGTGTGGGTCTCCTCTACGGTCAAGGGTACTTCCGCCAGGACTTCGACTCGGAAGGGCGTCAACAAGTACTCTATCCGGTCAACGACCCCGGACAACTTCCGATCAAACCTCTGCGACGGCCAAATGGAGAGTGGTTGCGGCTATCCATTCAGTTGCCCGAGTCGAAGATTTGGCTTCGCTGTTGGGAGGTTGCGGTAGGCCGATCGAAACTGTACTTGCTGGACATGAATGACTTTGCTAACACAGCGGCGCAGCGCGGCGTGTGCAGCCAACTGTATGGCGGCGATGCCGAGATGCGGCTGAAGCAGGAGTTGGTCCTCGGTATTGGAGGCTGGCGATTGTTGCGAGCGCTCGGTATCGCGCCCGATGTCTGCCATCTCAATGAAGGCCATGCCGGCTTCGCGGTGCTCGAAAGAGCGCGATGTTACATGGAGGACAACAAAGTCCCGTTCGCCGTCGCATTGTGCGCCACGCGGGCCGGGAACTTGTTCACAACCCATACGGCGGTTGCAGCGGGCTTCGACCGATTCGCTCCGGCCTTGATAAAGAAATACCTGACGCACTATTCACGGGAGCAACTCGGCATAGAGATCGAAGATCTGCTTGCGTTGGGCCGCCAAAACGCTAGCGATCCATCGGAACCATTCAACATGGCCTATCTTGCCCTGCATGGTAGCGGTCAGGTGAATGGGGTGAGCAAACTTCATGGTCACGTGAGCCGGCAAATATTTCAGCCGCTCTTTCCACGCTGGCCCCAGGCGGAGGTCCCCATCGGCTCGGTCACCAACGGGGTCCATGTGCCTACCTGGGACTCCGAAGGCGCGGATAGACTTTGGAGCGAAGCTTGCGGAGAAATGCGCTGGCAGGGCGAGTCGCCAGACATCGACAAGATTCGCCGGCTCACTGACCAGCAATTATGGGACCTGCGAACGCAGGGTCGTAGCGCCATGGTCGGGCTGACCCGTCGGCGTTATATGCGACAGCTTGCATCTCAACGTGAGCCGGACTCCGCGGCGTCTGGCTTCTTGGATGAGACGACGCTGACCCTCGGCTTTGCACGCCGCTTCGCCACCTACAAGCGTCCCAATCTTCTGCTGCACGACCCGGAGCGGCTGGTCCGTCTTCTATCGAACCGGGAACGGCCGGTGCAGTTGATCCTGGCGGGCAAGGCTCACCCTCAAGACCTGCCAGGTCAGGAATTGGTCAAGCAATGGAACGACTTCACTAAGCGCTCCGACGTTCGTTCACAGGTGATCTTCCTGAGCGACTACGATATGCGGCTTGCTGAAGAACTCGTGGCAGGAGTCGACCTCTGGATCAACACACCGCGGCGTCCTTGGGAGGCCTGCGGAACCAGCGGCATGAAGATCCTCGCCAATGGCGGCCTGAACCT
>JALYIG010000194.1 GCA_030775885.1 Acidobacteriota bacterium
TCGACGGCAACAGGGTGAACGAGGCGGAGAAGTCGTTTGCGACGCTGAAGACGAAGCGTCCGGATGGGCCATTCTTCAACAGCGAATTCTGGGCGGGCTGGTTCGATCACTGGGGCGGGCCGCATGCGCACACCGACACCGCAATTCAGGCCGCGAATCTTGACTGGATGCTGCAGCTTGGATATTCGGTGTCCATCTATATGTTCCATGGCGGGACGGACTTTGGCTGGATGAACGGCGCGAATTCCTCCGACAGCAAGAAGGACTACGAGCCGGATGTGACCAGCTACGACTACGACTCGGCGCTCGAAGAGAGTGGACGGCCGACGGCGAAGTTCTTCGCCTTTCGCGACGTCATCGCGAAAGCTACGGGCGTCACTCCGCCGCCAGTGCCGGACGTTGCGCCGCCGATTCATGTCGCGGCATTCAAACTCACCGAGGCTGCGTCGCTGTGGGACAACCTGCCCAAGCCGATCGAGAGCGACAAGCCGCTGACGATGGAGGACATCGGCCAGTCGTACGGCTGGATTCTGTATCGCACAAACTTCAAATTTTACAGCGGCAACATTACCATTCATGATTATGCGAAGCCATATATGTCGGACATAGTCGATGAGTTCGATCGCCGGCTTTCGCGTTCCAGCTTCAGCCTGGACAAACTCAACCAGCGCGATAATCACTTCGATCTGCTGGTCGAGAACTCTGGCCGCATCAACTATTCGCATCAACTGCGCACGGATCGCAAGGGCATCGTCACCTACGAGGCCCCGGCCGAGGGCGGACCCGCCAAATGGCAGATCTATCCACTGCCGATGCAGGATACTTCCAGGATCAAATTCACCACGACTGCCTGCGCCGGACCGTGTTTCTATCGTGGGACGTTCAATGTCGATAAGCCTGCTGATACGTTTCTCGACACCAGCCAACTGACCAAGGGACAGCTTTGGGTCAATGGCCACGCGCTTGGACGCTTCTGGAACATAGGGCCGCAGAAGACGCTGTATCTGCCGGGACCCTGGCTGAAGAAGGGCGCGAACGAAGTCATCGTGTTCGACGTGGATGGTCATTCGTCCAGCAGCATTGAGGGCCTCACTGTTCCGAATCTTGGTAAGTAGGTTTGTAGCACATGCTGTTACATACTCGTTGGCAAAAAACAAAATTAGTTACATATAGTCGACCCCGTATTGCACGGGGATCTGGGTGAATGCGATTCGCGTGGGTGCGGAGTCCTTGGCGGGCAGCATTCCCGCGAAGTGCAGCGTGGTGTGGCCGTACTTCAGATTGAGCTTGTCCATGGTCGCGGCAAGCTCGGCGCGGTTGTCGGGATCGCCAAAGAGCGAGGCCTGAAATTCGTTCTCCGGGATCAGGTTGTGCATGGTGACGCCGACGAAGAAGGGCCGCGCGAATTCCGGACCTTCGGGACGCTTGGCCCACGCGCCTCGCAGGACGTTGAGCAGTGTCAATGTGTCCTGACACGGCGAGAAGCGCGCCTCCATACCCCAGCCGGAGTGGCGAATTCCGCTGAAATGTTTCTTGCTCTTGATGCGTGCGGCCTGTTCTTTCGTCAGCGCGTAGCGGATGGTCACGCCCATCGCGGCGGTGTAGAAGTGCTCCATCCTCAGGCGCATCGCGGCCTTGTGTAAAAGCTTGTGCGCGACCGCCCAGGCGCCGTCGGGCGAGCGATGTTCCGGGCCGAGGACGTGCGAGTGGCCGAGCGATTTCTGAATGCCTGAGTCGACTGGCGCGCCGTTGTCGCCCGTCTCCGCGCCGCGCAGCCAGTGGTAGAGGCGATCGCCCCAGACCGAATCCCACAATCCGTGCATTCCAGTGCGGTCGAGCGCGAGCAGCTGCTCCATGGTCGTGATGCCCTTCGCGTTCAGGCGGACTTCGGTCTTCGCGCCGACTCCGGGCAGGTCGCGCAGCACAAGGTGTGAGATAGCGCGCGGCAGTTGCGAAGGCAGCAGGCCAATCAATCCATCGGGCTTCTGCATGTCGCTCGCGATCTTGGCGAGGTAGCGATTTGGCGCCATGCCGATGGAGCAGCGCAGCGTCTCGCCAACGTCCGCGCGGATGGCCTGCTTGATGTGGAGCGCGATCTGGCGGGCGCGTGGCGGCTCGCGTTCGCGGCCCATCAGTTCGCAGACCATCTCGTCGATGGAGGGCGTGTGCGCAACCGGGCAGCAGCGTTCGACCGCCTGCGCGATCTTGTGCGAGTACTCGGCGTAGACGCTGTGGCTGCCTTCGATCAGCACGATCTCGGGGCAGATGCGCTTGGCCTCGCCGACCTGCGTTCCAGTCTTGATGCCGAGCGCCTTGGCCTCGTAGCTGGCGGCGATGCAGCAGGTTGTGTCGGCCATGGTTGGCACGACCGCGAGCGGGCGATTCCGGTATTCGGGATGCAACTGCTGCTCGACCGAAGCGAAGAAGCTGTTGAGGTCGATGTGCAGAAAGCCGAATCGGTCGGATTGAGGATCGTCCTTGAGATCGTCGGCCATGCGCACCCCCTGCCCGGTCTATTATATTCGCCTTATGTTTGCCAAGGCATTACCCCCCATACTGCTCGTCGCTAACGTGTTCCATCCAGTCGACGACTTTGCCGTCGAGCTTTTCGGCAATCGCGATGTGGGTCATTCCGGTGGTCGGCGCTGCTCCGTGCCAGTGCTTCTCGCCGGCTGAGAACCAGACGACGTCACCGGGGCGAATCTCCTCCACCGGGCCGCCTTCTCGCTGAGCCCAACCACAACCGGCGGTCACGATGAGGGTTTGGCCGAGCGGATGCGTACGCCATGCGGTGCGGGCACCAGGTTCAAAGGTGACGATCGCGCCGCCAACACGGGCGGCCTCGGTTCCCTGAAACGGTTGATCGATGCGAACGTTGCCTGTGAACCAGTCTGACGGCCCTTTGACCGATGGCTGCGAACCGTTGCGTTTGATCTCCATGATTTTCTGCCTCCTTTGTGATGACATGGATGCGGGCGTTGACACTCAGGATTAAATGTCGGCTGCGCGCTACCGAATCGATCATCCCCTGTTGTACTCTGTCCCGGTGCATGCCAGCGCCAAAAAAGACAATGCGGAGGTCCTGACTTTCGAGGGGCCTGACGGTGCGCGGACGGTGCGAGTCACCAACCCGGACAAGCTCTACTTCTCTCAG
>JALYIG010000195.1 GCA_030775885.1 Acidobacteriota bacterium
CATTCACGAACGGAACAATCAGATCGCTGTGGGTTTCAATCGCACCGCCAGTTATAACGCCTTCAATAGCGGAGTTACAGCGGTTGGAGGAGTGGAATTCGCTGGGCAGAATGGATATGGCTCCCAGACCGGCAACATGGGAAGCAAATACAATCCCCGCGGAGGTTTCGCCTACTCGATCGACAAGGACACAGTAATTAAGGGTGGCTACGGCGTGTTCTACTCCCCGCTCTATTACACCAACAACAACGGCTATGCACCTGGGTACGTTCTCACTAACTCTATTCAGGCGCAAGCGGTTGGATCGGCACCTATCACGCTGAGCGATCCGTATCCGACGCTCAAGACGCAGCCCACCGGCAACGCTAACGGATATGCAACCAGCATAGGAACGACGCTGAGTCTGATTGACCAGAACCGCAGGTCGCCGCTGTATCAGTCCTACTCGCTCCAGGTGGAGCGGGAGCTTCCACTCGGCATCGCACTGAAACTCGGCTATGTTGGCGGCCACGGTCGAAATCTGCCGGATAGTCTGAATCTGAACCAGTTGCCGGACAGCCAGTATGGACTGGGCGCCACTGCGCTCAAAGCCCAGGTTGCCTTTCCTTACTCTGGTCTGGGGCAATGGCCAGTGAAGACGCAAACTCGTGCTCAGACCCTGCTTCCGTTTCCGCAGTATCAAAGCATCACGTTGGCTACGAGTCTCGGTCGCTCTGACTATAACGCTCTGGACATCAAGGTGCAGAAGCGTTTCAGCAAAGGAGTGATGATCCTTGCGGCGTACACGTGGTCGTCTAACTGGGATAATATCTGGGGCGCGTACGGCTCTTCGAATACGCTTAATTCCGGCAACAACGGACCGCAGGACATTTACAATCTGTCTCCGGAGTACGCGCGCGCAACCAACGACATTCCGAACCGCTTCACCGTTGCGGGCTCATGGGAGTTGCCG
Organism: Acidobacteriota bacterium; assembly: GCA_030775885.1. GTDB lineage: Bacteria > Acidobacteriota > Terriglobia > Terriglobales > Acidobacteriaceae > Edaphobacter. Next base: position 953 of record JALYIG010000195.1, read on the forward strand.
GTTGGACATGGCAAAATGATTCTCGGAAACGCGAGTCGCTTCGTTGATGAGATCGTCGGAGGTTGGCGCTTTCATGACGTGATGATTGTCCAGAATGGAGGTCCGCTGGCCATTACGCAAACAAGCAATCTAATCTCGTATGGAAACAGCACCCAGCGGCCGACGATTGTTCCTGGTGTCAATCCCTGCAAGTCGGGCCCTCCAGAGGACCGTATCCTGCAGTACTTCAATCCGCTTGCGTTCTCGGTGACCCCGGCGCCGGTCGCGGGGGGCAGTGTGCCATATGGTAACCAGCGCCGCGCCAGCAATTGCTACGGACCCGGTTACATAAATACTGACCTGTCGCTCAACAAGGACTTTCGCCTCAGCGAACGCGTCCATGCGGAATTTCGTGCGGAAGCTTTGAACGCCTTCAACACTCCTCAGTTCTCTACCCCTGTTCTCTCGATCAGCAGCTCCGGAGCGGGCCAGATTACCGGAACGCTTGGATTTCCTCGGCTGGTACAGCTCGGAGGGCGACTGACCTTCTGACCTTTCCAATGCGACTCGTGAATAACATCGATCACGGTTGAACGTATCCCGGGAGCGCTGGATGGGTGACGTAAACCCGTCCAGTGTTGCCCGGCCTATCGACGTAACAGAGTAACTCATAACTATAAATACAGAGAGGTAATTGATGGGGTTTACCCGGCGTGACTTCATAACACGAGTGGGGCAGGCTGGTGGATTCAGTGCCGCCTTCGTCGCCATGCAATCGATCGGCCTGCTCCCAGCACGGGCCGCATTAGCCGCGCCGCTCGCGGTGGCTCCCGGCACGGGTAAGGGCATCAAAGTGATTATTCTGGGCGGGGGCATAGCCGGCCTCACCGCAGCATACGAAATGCGCGGGCTCGGGTACGACTGCACGGTGCTGGAAGCGCGTTCCCGTCCCGGCGGCCGCAATTGGACTGTCCGGCCAGGAGACAACATCGCGCTCATGGATGGCACAACTCAGCAGTGCAATTGGGACGATGGACACTACCAGAACTTCGGTCCCGCACGCCTCCCTTCTATTCATCCCACGATTCTGGGATATTGCCGCAAGCTTGGAGTTGAGTTGCAGGTAGAAGTGAATACCAGCCGCTCAAGCTTTTTACAAAACGACGCCGCCAACGAAGGCAAGCCCGTTGTTCAGCGCGAGGTCGTCAACGACACCCGTGGGCACGTCAGTGAGTTACTGTCGAAGTGCATGAACACTGGCGCGCTCGACCATGAGATGTCGAAAGAGGACCGCGACCGGACACTCTCGTTTCTGCGAATGTACGGCTCGCTCGACGATGCGGGTAAGTATGTGGGCAGCGACCGGGCTGGCTACAAAACAACGCCGGGAGCGGGCGATCAGAGCGGTGTGCTGAACGACCCGATCGACATGCATACTCTACTCGACGAAAACTTCTGGCAGGGCATGCTGTTCGAAGAACAATTTGATATGCAGGCAACAATGTTTCAGCCGGTCGGCGGGATGGACCGGATACCCTATGCGTTCGCCAAGTCACTTGGAAGTATTGTGCAGTATGAATCGCCAGTAACTGCGATTCGGAAAACACCCAAAGGAGTTCGCATCGAGTACACACAGAAGGGCGCGGTCAAGTCAATCGAAGGTGACTACTGCATCTGCGCCCTGCCACTCACTATTTTAAAGAAGACGCCCAATGACTTCAGCGGTCCGTACAAGAAGGTGATTGAAGAATGTACCTACGCCAAGGCATATAAGGTGGCGTGGGAGAGCCGTCGCTTCTGGGAGCAGGACTACAACATCTATGGCGGCCTGGAGTTCGTCAACGCCGGTTGCAGTCCGGTGTGGTTTCCGTCTGCCGGTATGTTCAGCCCCCGCGGTGTCCTGGTCAGCGGCTATACCGATGAATCATCCTCGCCATTCGGAAAGCTTTCCATACCGGAAAAGTTCGATGAAAGCCGCAAGACCATCGAGCGGCTACACCCCGGCCACGGCAAAGAACTAGAGAAGCCCCTGTACGTTGGTTGGGGAAAGGTGCCATACAACGAGGGCTCATGGATTCGAAGCTACTCGGCGACCCAAGACGGCGGACCCGGCGCTCGAATTGCGGCCACTGGCGTACCAACGAATCCCACACGATCACAGACCAGCACTAACAGCGGTTACGAAACGCTCATACAGCCTGACGAACCAATTTACTTCGCGGGTTGTCATGTTAGTCACATCGTCGCATGGCAGGAAGGCGCAGTTCTTAGTAGTCTTCGCGCTGTACAGATGATCAGCGATCGTGTGAAGCAGTCGTCGCTAACGCGGGGCGCTGTAACTCGCTCGGTATGATTTGAATAGCACAGGAGAAGACTCATGAGGAAATTGAAGAAGGGCGACCTGGTCGCAGTGCTTGTGTTTTTGGCGGCTGGTATTGCAGGCGCGCAAGTTACTGTAAAGCACATTCAAACTGACAAGGCCGCGATAGCAACGGGAGTATGGGCTGGTGACACCTACTACCTCAG
>JALYIG010000196.1 GCA_030775885.1 Acidobacteriota bacterium
CACCGCAGCTGCCCACGCAGAGCATGAAGCGGGCGAGAATCTCTGGCGCAATGCCGGAGACGACGGTGAAAAGTACGACGAGGCCAACGCCATCATCCACGAGGCCGAGGAAAAAATCGCCTCCGCCGAAGGCAAAAGCTAGCTACTCCACTTCAGGCGCAATGGCAGCGAGTCGCTTGCGCATCACGGCCACAGCGTCGGCGCTCTCATCCACCAACAGAAAATCTCGCCCATGCTTCGCGGCAGCCTCACCTGTGGTGCCACTGCCCGCGAAGAAGTCCACTACCAAATCCCCAGGCCGCGAATGTACTTTCACAATTCGCTCCAGTACGCCGAGCGGCTTTTGTGTTGCATAACCGGTCTTTTCCTTGCCGGTGGGCGAGACAATCGTGTGCCACCAGACGTCCGTCGGCGTCTTCCCCCGCGCGGCCTTCTCCGGCCCTACCAGCGCCGGAGCCATGTATTCAATCCGGTCGCACGCTTCTAAATCGAAGGTGTAGCGCGCGGGGTCCTTGGTATACCAAAGGATGTTGTCGTGCTTGGCGGGCCAGCGCTTCTTCGCGCGCGCGCCATAGTCATACGCCCAGATAATCTCGTTCTGGAAGCACTCGCGACCGAATATCTCATCCAGCATCACCTTGCAGTAGTGAACCTCACGATAGTCAATATGGAAGAAAAGCGAGCCGTGGTGAGAGAGAATGCGGTGCGCTTGCTGCAGCCTTGGGCGGAGGAAGCCCAGAAAATCAACGAATGTGTCTTTATAGGCGGTGACGGCGCCACGTTCGGTTCGATAGCGCTGGCCGGCAAAGCCGGTGCGGTCGCCATTGGCGTCGCGCACGGTCTTGATGGAGGTGCGGCTTTGGGTATGGCCAGTGTTGAAAGGGGGATCTATGTAGATAAGATCGGCGCATCCGTCGGGGAGGTCGCGGAGCACGGCCAGGTTTTCCCCATGAATAATCTTTCCCAAATCCCCTCCGGACGGCATTGGTCAAAGGCTATCGGATTCCATCAAAAAAGCAATACGCGTCAACACGGCAACCGTGTATCGTTTCCATCGGCACACTTTTCCGGGGACGCAGGATTTGAACGGCATCACCACCAGCATCGAATTCGCGAGCATGTCGCATGTGGGGCGTATCCGGCAGGGTAACGAGGATGCGAGCGCGGTTGACGCTGCTCGCGGCCTGTTTATTGTCTGTGACGGCATGGGCGGGGCAGCGGCAGGCGAAATCGCCTCCTGCATGGCCGTGGACAGCTTCCACGAGACGGTTGCCGACCTGAGCGCGGCCATTAATTACACACCACGCGAGCAACTCGAACGAGCGGTGAAGGCAGCCAATAAGGCGGTGTTCGCGCATGGACGTCAGTCGCATGACCTTCGCGGCATGGGAACCACGCTGGTTGCGTTGTTGCTTGAAGAGACGGATTCGGGACTGAACGCCTGGATTGCGAACGTGGGCGACAGCCGATGCTACCGCATGCGTGGCGGCCGCTTCGAACAATTAACCCACGACCACTCGCTGGTAGAGGAGCAGGTTCGCGCCGGGCAATTGACGGCGGCGGAGGCGGAGCGCTCGCCGATGCGCAACGTGATTACCCGCGCGATCGGCTCCTATGCCAATGTTGATCCGGACATTCTGTGTGAGCCGACGGTATCCGGTGACCTTTATTTGCTTTGCAGCGACGGGTTGACGCGGGACCTGCGCGACGCACAGATAGCCGCCCTGTTGGAGAAGGAGACGAATCTGACCACGGCCTGCCGCGACCTGGTTCAAAATGCCAACGATGCTGGAGGCGGAGACAATATCACCTGCATCCTGGTGCGAATTTCTGCCTGACAGGCAAAGGCGGGACTGGCACGAACCCACAGTTCACTGCTAAACTCACCCGTTCAGCTATGACGCAAACAAAGACCATCGGGGTTATCGGCGCAGGGACCATGGGCAATGGAATTGGCCATGTGCTGGCGCGCTCAGGATTTACTGTCCACCTCGCTGATATTGACCAGCCGGCGCTCTATCGCGGCATGGAAGCCATCCGAACAAATCTTGCCCGCGAAGTCACAAAGCAGAAGCTGACGCAGCAGCAGGCCGATGAAGCCCGCTCCCGCATCACCTTTACGACGAAGCTCGCAGACCTCGCACCCTGTAAGTTTGTGATCGAAGCGGCCGTGGAGCGCTTCGACATCAAGGCGAAAATCTTTCGTGAACTGGACACGATGCTGCCTGCGGAGGCCATTCTCGCCACCAATACCAGTTCCATCTCCATCACCAAACTCGCGGCGCAGACCAAGCGACCGGCACAGGTGATCGGCATGCATTTCTTCAACCCGGTCCCCGTGATGCCGTTAGTTGAAGTCGTTCGCGGGCTCCAGACCTCGCAGGCGACCTTTGACGCGGTCCATGCTCTAGCAGCCGCGCTGGGCAAGACGCCGGTCGAAGTCAATGACGCGGCGGGCTTTGTCTCCAACCGCGTCCTGATGCCCCTGATTAATGAGGCTATCTTCGCGGTGATGGAGGGTGTGGCAACGGCGGAGGCTGTTGATCAGGTCTTCAAGCTGGGCATGGCGCACCCGATGGGCCCGCTAACGCTGGCGGATTTCATTGGCCTCGACGTCTGCCTCGACATTATGCGCGTGCTTGAAGATGGTCTCGGTGACCCGAAATACAGACCCTGCCCCCTCCTGGTCCGGATGGTGGATGCAGGGTGGCTGGGTAGAAAATCCGGCCGCGGCTTTTACAGATACTCTTAGAATCGAAGAATCAGTACAAAAAGGAGTTCCATGGCGAAAGAACTTTTCTACGAAGACTTCCACGTTGGCCAACGCTTCCAATCGATTGGCGGGGCAAAGGTGACTGCCGCCGAAATCAAGGAGTTTGGGCAGAAGTACGATCCGCAACCCTTCCATCTGGACGAGGCGGCAGGGGAGACGTCCTTCTTCAAGGGACTGGCTGCATCAGGCTGGCTGACGGCAGCCATCGTCATGCGGCTGCGGGTGCAGTCGATCCATGTGTCTGGGGGCATGATCGGAGCGGGGGTGGAAGAGATGCGCTGGACACAGCCAGTGCGACCCGGCGATACACTGCGCACCGAGGCCGAGATTCTGAATACGCGCATCTCGGCATCGCGGCCGGAGTTTGGGGTCATCCGCTCGCGGACCACGGTCTTCAACCAGCGGGATGAGATTGTGATGCGTTCGATTGTCAATTTTCTGGCGCCGCTCCGTCCCCGTTAGGTCCCCGGAGTCGCAAAAAGCTGTCGCATCCACACGGGAAGGGTTTACTCTCTAGTACATGATGCGCATGACAGTGCTCGGCTCCGGCTCCAAGGGCAACAGCACGGTCATCGCTTCCTCAAAAACGCAGATTCTGGTGGACGCCGGGCTTTCCTGCCGGGAGTTGTTGAAGCGTATGGCCGTGGCGGGTGAGGATCCAGGCCAACTCGATGCCATCCTGATTACGCATGAGCATCAGGACCACGTCAACGGCCTGGGTGTACTGGGCCGCAAGCTTGGCATTCCAGTCTTCTTTACCGAGGCAACGCATCGCGCCTGGGTGCGGATGCTGACGCCGCGGACCACGATGAGCTATGCGCAGTGGCTTGACCAGCGCAGGCAGCAGCAGGAGGCCGCGGAAGCCGGGGCGGGCCCTGCCAGCCCCGGCATCGATATCGAGACACTGTGCGCTGAGGCCGAAGAGGAGCTGGCAGCGGAGACTGCCACGCCGGCCAAGCCGAGCATTCGGGACAACCCCAGCTACTTGCCGGCGCTGGAATTTTTCCGCCCGGGGACTAATTTTTTGATTGGCGACATCGACGTCACGCCATTCACCATCCCGCATGACGCGGCGGACCCTTGCGGCTTCGTCTTCGAGGCAGAGGGTGTGCGCATGGCGCTGGCGACCGATCTCGGCTACATGCCGCCCAATGTGAAGCAGGCCATCCGCAATTGCGATGTGCTGATGCTGGAATCGAACCACGATCTGGAGATGCTGCGTGACGGGCCGTATCCGTGGTCGGTGAAGCAGCGTGTCCTCTCGCGGGTTGGCCATCTTTCGAATGTGGCCGCGGCTGATTTTCTTGCAAATGATTACGATGGGGGAGCGGCATTTGTGGTGCTGGCGCATCTTTCAGAGAGCAACAACATGCCGGAACTGGCCCGCGTGGCGGCTGAAGAGGCCATTGGAAATCGGATGCGATTGCTGGGCAACAAGATTCTGCTGGCGCAACAATCGGGCCCCATGGAACCAATCTGTCTTTAGACTTTGACCGGGCCTGGGATCATGTCGATGGTTGCTGGAAACAAAGGGGATACTGTCAGATTTTGCACTGTTTGTGCCGCGAAAACACTGAATCTTTTGCTGGCTTTGCGCTATCAAACACAGTAAGATGGAGTCTATCAACCAGTGAAAAATTCCGTGTCCCATGTCGAGGAAACTCCGCTTAAATCCGTGCATGCATGCACGGATGAAGTTGTGGGAGACATTCTTTCCGGCTGGCGGTATGACATCTCCGGAGTGAGCCCGGAGATGCGCACGGACTACGAGCAACACCTGATTGAGTGTGCGCACTGCCACCGCCGGCAGACAATCCACAGGACGGTGGATGTGGCTTTGATGGCGCTGAGCAGCCTCTCCATTCTGGCTTTTTTGCTGGCAGCAGCCGTGATACACCGGATTGAGCCGCTGGCGCATCTGGCGTTTTACCATCTGCATATCCGGCAGATTTCGATTGCCATCACCATGGAGTTTGCTGCCGTGGCCGGCCTCATCTTCTCCACGCTTTGCTGGGTACTGGTGGCCATTATGACGCCCGCGCCGGTCTTCCTGAACGGTGTGCTGCAACAGCGTATGCCCGAAGAGTTACGCGAACGCTTTTACAAGAACGCCTAGGGCTTCCGCGAGCATCTGTTAGCTTAAAGAAGCTGATGGAAAACCACACTACACCAGAAATTATCCCCCCCATTGGCCCTCCAGAGCCCGTTCCAGACTACGCTCCAACTCAGCCGCGTCCTGAACCACGGGAACGCAGCGGCTGGAACCCAATGTCCTCACCCGCAACGTATTTGCTGGTTGCCATCAATGTAGGGGTTTTCTTGTGGATGTTGAAGAGCGGCGTATCTGCGACGGATCCATCCCCGCTCGATCTGCTTCATTTTGGAGCGAATGACCCGTTGAGGGTTTTGGCCGGACATGAATGGTGGAGACTGCTGACGGCGATGTTCGTCCACGTTGGCCTGATCCACCTAGCGACAAATATGTGGTGTTTGTGGAATTTGGGGCTGTTGGGCGAACCCCTGATTGGACCTGCTGGGCTCTCAGTGGTCTATCTGCTCACGGGAGCAGCGGGAAACCTGCTCAGCATGGCCTTCTATGTTGTTGTGGCGCGCCTGAATCACGAGCCGCTCTTTGACTCGGTGGGAGCGGGCGCCTCGGGCGCGGTCTTTGGCATTGCCGGGCTGCTGATTATCCTGCTAAGCAATAAGCGGTTGCCTATCCCCTGGCCGGAGTTGAAACGCCTGCGCCGCTCCGTCGTGCAGTTTGCCGTGCTGAATCTCATTATTGGGCTGGGGACAATATTTCTACCTGTGATCCATATCGATAATATGGCCCACATTGGGGGCTTTCTGACCGGGCTTGCGGTTGCAGTCCCCCTGGTGCCGCGGATGACTGCTGGACGGCAGCGCTACCTCAGCCGGCAGAAGATTACGTTTCTCGCCGCCGCACTCATGCTCTCCCTCTTCGGGTACTGGATCGCTAACCTGTAACAACTTTCCTGCCAAAAGCAGGAACGGAGCCCGAAGGCTCCGCTTGTCTCATCCCTTACCGCTAGTCTTAGCTGAGGGCAGTTTGTGCGAACTTGCGCACCATGGCGAGCAGCAGTTTACGGTCGCTCTCAGTCAGGTTGGAGGCATAGCGCTGAATCTGGGTCAGGAAGCGAATCTCGTCCTCGCTCAGGTTGAGTGAGGGCATCTCTTTGCCGACCTGATCATCGGCGAAAAACTGTGAGAGCGGCAGGTCGAGCGCGCCTGCGATCTTCTGCAGCGTCTCCAGCGAGGGAACGGTGTGTCCGTTCTCGACGCGCGAGAGGTAGCAGCGCAGCAGGCCCGTCCGTTTTTCGATATCTCCTTGCGACATGCCGCGCTGAAGCCGCATGTCGCGGATGGTGACGCCGATATTCATCGACGTAGTGGGCGAAGGGGACGGCGGCGAAACTGCCGGCGGGGTCGACGGCAGAACTGTGTGCATGTGTGCCATTAGCCGTAAAGTAACTACCCCGGCGCCGGGTTGCAAGGGGGAAGTGCAATATTCCGCACTTCGTCCGTACCAATTCAGATTCGTCATCAAGGGGAGGACGGCAGGGCCGGAAACCAACATCCCCCGCAGCTTGTGGTGCATGGCCGGACAGCCCCTATCCCATGTACATACCGCCGTTTACGTCGAGCGTATGGCCGGTAATATAGCCGGCACCCTCAGAGGCCAGAAAAGCAACGGCGGCGGCGATATCCTGATCGACACCGGGGCGCTGAAGGGGAATCTGTGTGGTCATGGCGGCCTTTTGCTCTGGGGTCAGGACGTGGGTCATCGCCGTTTCAATGAACCCCGGGGCGACCGCGTTGACCGTCAGACCGCGGCTGGCGAGCTCGCGAGCGAGCGATTTGGTGAGGCCGATCATGCCGGCCTTGGATGCGGCGTAGTTGGCCTGGCCGGCCTGACCGGTCTCGCCGACCACCGAGGTGATGTTAATAATGCGTCCCCAGCGGGCCTTGAGCATGGCTGAGGCACAAGCCTGCGTGAGCAGGAACGCGCCGGTGAGGTTGGTGGAGAGCACGGCGTTCCAGTCGTCAAGCTTCATGCGGAGCATGAGCCCGTCGCGAGTGATGCCGGCGTTGTTGACCAGGATATGCACGGCGCCGAGCTCGGCGACCACCGCTTTGGCGCAGGATTTTATGGAGTCCTCGTTGGATACATCGAGGGCGAAGGCCCTGGCGACGCCGCCCGCGGCAGAGATTTCGGCGGCGACGGCTTCCAGCTTGTCTGTGTTGCGCGCGGCGAGAGCGAGGGTGGCGCCGTCCTTGGCGAGTTGCAGAGCGCAGGCGCGTCCGATCCCCTGGGACGCGCCGGTGACGAGGGCGATACGGCCGGTAAGGTCAGGCATGAAGTTCCTCCAGTAGTTCAAAGATGCTGCAATTTATGACGAGAAAAGAGCGCGCGAAAGCGTCTGTCCCTGTATTTATCGCTGCTGCGGCCCATTCAGCGGGATGCGCGATATCCTGTTGCGAGCTATGTCTGAACGCAACCCGGAAAACCTGCCCCCCAACTCAACCGAAGTCTACGCCATTTATGGCGCCGAACCCGAAGTGCTGGCCTACGCAATGGCCAAGTACTCGCGGTCGGCGCTGTCCATGAAGGAGTCGCTGACGGAGATCAGCGCGCAGCGGGCAGAGCAGTTCTTGAACACGTTTTACTTTCAGTATGGGCACCGCTCCATCGCCGACCTGGCGCACATCCCGTTCGCGGTAGAGAGGCTGTCGCTCCTGGCGGCAATAACGCTGGTCGACGAGCAGCGCTGGGATGGGCAGGAGCGTTCGACGCGTTACCAGGATTTCCGGCGCAGCGGGTGGTACACGCCCGCCTTTGAAGGCAAGCACGCGAAGACACAGCACGAGGCTTATACGGCGGCGGTGAAGGCGCTGTTTCAAAGCTATGAGAGTCTGAGCGCGCACATGCTGACGGCGCTGAAGAAGGCCATCCAATGCCCGGCAGAGATGAAGGCCGACAGTTACGAGCGCACGCTGAAGGCGCGCGCGTTCGATGCGGCGAGGTATCTGCTGCCGCTGGCGACGAACACGTCGCTGGGACAGATTGTGAATGCACGCACGCTGGAGTCGCAGGTGTCCCGGCTGCTGTCAAGCGAGTTTGCGGAAGTGCGCGAGATGGGAGCGAAGCTGCGCGCCGCCGCCACCGAACCGGCGTGGAACGTGCAGCGGGCGGCCCTTGAAGAGATGGCCGTCGAAGGCGATGTGCCGCAGGGTGTGACCCAGGAAATTCTGCAGGACTTTCTGAAGCCCGTGCGCACGGCGCCGACTCTGGTGAAGTATGCGGAGCGCAGCGAGTATTTGTGCTCGAGCCGCGAGGAGTTGAAAGTCGCGGCGCGCGAATTGATGTGCGACAGCTCCGGCGCGGCAGCCATTTACCCCGCGCCGGTGGTGGACTTGCTGGACGACGACGAGGACCTGGAAGTGGAGATTGCGGCGTCGCTGCTGTATCCGCACTGCCACTACTCATACCGGCAGCTGCGCGGGGCGGTGGGAGCACTCGGCGAGAAGCAGCGCAACGAGATCCTGCAACTGGGCACAGCGGGTCGTGGCAAGTTTGATGAGCTGCTGCGCGCCTTCCATGCGGGACATGGGTTCCGGTTCGACATCCTGATGGACATTGGCGGCTTCCGCGACATGCACCGTCATCGCCGCTGCACGCAGTTACTGCAGGAGTTCAGCGACATGCACGGATATGAGGAGCCGGTATGCCCGGGGCAGCCGACACTCGCCGAGGCGGGCTTGCAGCAGGAGTACAACCAGGCAATGAACGCGGCGTATGCGGCGTATCGGGCGGGGAGGGATTCCGGTGAGCCTGACGCCGCGCAGACTGCGCAGTACCTGCTGCCGCTGGGCACGCGTTGCCGCTCGTTATTCAAGATGGATTTTGCCGAGGCGCTTTACATTGCGGAGCTGCGGTCGGGGGCGGCGGGGCACTTCAGTTATCGGCGCGTGGCGTGGGAGATGTACCGTGCTGTGGCGGCGCGACATCCGGCGCTGGCAGGGATGTTTCGGATTGAGGACGTGAATGTGCCGGTCGATTTACTTAAGAGGTAGAGGTCTTTCTGACTCCAGCCTTATTCCCATGGACTCCATGGAACACTTCGTCCATCCGCAATGCGCTACCGGTTCGGGGGGCCCACGCTCATTCGCGTGACACAAACCCAATAGCTTCTACGCACATACCCACCGGACCCGATCGAGGAAGTTGGCGGGAACCTGGGTATGGTTCCTCATGCGACGGCGATAGGCAGAGAGAGCAGACCTCGCAGGCCGAGGTTTTCCCGCCACACCAGTGGGCCTGGAGTCAAAGCCATCTCCGGATAGCGGTTGAGAATTGCGCGCAAAGCAAGGCGACCTTCGAGTCGTGCGAGATGCGCTCCAAAACAAAAATGACTGCCCCAACCGAAGGAGAGATGCCTGTTGTCCTGGCGGGCCAGGTCCAACCGGTCTGGGTCTGGGAACCGCGCTGGATCACGGTTGGCGGCGGCCATGACCACGATCACGGCTTGTCCTTTGCGAATCGATTGTCCGCCCAGCGATGCATCGGCGGGGGCCAGACGCGCCGTGTGCTGGCTTGGCGGCTCGAAGCGCAGGAGCTCTTCGACGGCAGAGGGAAGCATATCCTGGTTCGCGCGCAGAGCAGCCGTCGCGTCCGGATGCCTCAGCAGCGTGAGCATACCGTTTCCGATAAGGTTCGTGGTCGTCTCCTGCCCGCCCACCATGGTGACAATGATGTTCGCGATTACTTCGTCTTCGGTGAGTTGCTCGCCGTTCACCCTCGCGGTTGCCAGATCGCGGATCAGGCCGTCGCGGTCGCCATTGGTGCGAATGGCATCGCGGAAGTATTCGATCATCTCTTCAAGACTGTTCAGCACGCGCATGGCGCGCTCAGGATTGTGCTGGAAGTTCCCCAGGACCTCCGCGAACGTGGCCGACCACGTTTTAAGCTTTGGATGATCAGCGATGTCGACGCCTAACAGCGCTGCCGTAACGATCGCCGGGAGCGGCTCGCCCAGGTCGCTTACGATATCAATTGTGTCCTTGCCGGCAAGGCCGTCGAGAAGCTCGTCAAGGACGGCCTGAATCTTTCCCATCAGGCGCTCCACACGAGCGACCGAAAAGGCCTGTGCCGCAAGTGTACGCAGGCGCGTGTGCGCGGGAGGATCCATGAAAAGCATTTGCTTGGTCATTACTGCGGCAATGGGCGCGAGCTGCGAAAGGCCAAATTTGTCCAGCACTTCGGGAGAAGGCGTGCGGTCCGCGGAGTAGCGGAGAAGCACCTCGAGTGACTGTTCGTAACTCGTTACGACCCAGGCATGCAGATAGGGGTCCCATCGCACCGGGCCCTGTTCGCGAAGACTGCGGTACAGAGGATAAGGATTGGCAAGAACCTGCGGATCCAGCAGTTGAGAAAGGCTGGTGAAGCGTTGCGCGTTCTCAGGAGCCTCGGTTGTCATTAATGTCATATCCTCTTTGCGCTTCACGACTGGCGGCGCCGGCGACAATCCGCTGCTCGATCTGCTGCGCCATGCCTGCCACGGTCGGATTCTCAAAAACAGCGCGCAAACCTAGTTCTACCCCAAAGCGGTCGCGAATACGAGCGATCACCTGAGCGGCGATGAAAGAGTGACCGCCAAGGAGGAAGAAGTCGTCGTTACGCGCAATGTGGTCCACTCCAAGCAGATCGGTGAGGATCGTCATCAAGCCGCTCTCGACAGGGCTGGCGGGCAGCTCCGCACTCGCAATGATCGTTTCGTCAGTTGGAGCGGGCAGATTGTTTCGATCGATCTTGCCGTTTTCATTGAGGGGCAGATGGTCCAGGCGCACGAACTGCTCGGGGACCATGTACTCCGGCAGGAGCAGGCGGAGATTCTGCCGCAGCTCATCGTGGCTGAGGGCGGCGCCGCTGTGCGGCACAAGGTACGCCGTCAGGCTGCGATGCCCGGCACGCTGCTCACGCACAACGACGGCGCTGGTCCGCACTGCGGGGAGACTGTTCAGCGCGGACTCAATCTCGCCGCACTCGATACGGTATCCCCGAATTTTTACCTGTCCGTCCACGCGACCCAGGAATTGAATCGACCCGTCAGCATTCAAGCAGCCTAGATCGCCGGAGCGGTACATCCTTACGTTGTCGTGGATGACGAAGCGCTGCGAGGTGAGTTCGGGCTGATTCAGGTAGCCACGGGCCACTCCAGACCCGGCGATGCAGATTTCGCCCTGGGCGCCTGCGGGCACTTCCTGTAGTTGATCGTCGAGCAGATAGACCCGAGCGCCGTCGATGGCGCGGCCGATGGAAGGCATGGCAGGGCGCAACTCGGACCGCGGCACTTCGCCGGACGTGGAAACCACAGTGCATTCGGCAGGGCCATAGTTGTTGATCACGGAAAACGGAAGCGCTGGCCTGGGTGAGATGCGCAGCGTATCTCCTCCTGTAAGCAAACGCTGGAGACGCGCGCTCTGAGGCCACGCCGCCTGTATGAGGGCTTCGGCGAGCAGGGTGGGCGCGAACATGATGCTGATGTCGGCTTGCAGGATGTAGTCCCGGAGCGCCTCTGGTTGGCGGATGGTCTCGGGTTGTGGAATGAACACCGTCGCGCCGGCACACATGTAGGGCCAGAGCTCCCAGACCGCGGCGTCGAAGCCGACGTTAGCGATCAAGGTCGAGCGGTCATCAGCCGTGATCTGAAAAGCGTGGCTATGCCAGCGCACCAGATGGCGCAGGTTGGCGTGCGTGACTTCAACCCCTTTTGGCACGCCCGTAGAGCCGGAGGTGTAGATGACGTATGCCAGTTGCTCGGGACCAAAACTCGGCAGCGGAAGGTCGGACAACGCCTGGGTCTGGATTTCAGGGTCGTGTAGAGATACGGTCTGGACAAACGACGATGTCTCAGCGGTTTCGTGGTCGGAAAATGACAGCAACAGACCTGCGTCCAGCGCGATCAGTTTGCGCCGGGCCTCGGGATAGGAGGGGTCCAGCGCGACGTAGGCCGCACCGGACTTCAGAATGCCCAGCGCCGCGACCGCGAAGTTTACCGAGCGTCCGATAGAGATGCCAATCTTGTCCTCGGCTTTGACGCCGCGCGACAGGAGATAGCGCGCGACCTGATTCGCCCTGCTGTTCAAAGAACCATAGTCGAGCGTCGTGTCCTGCTCGACGAGAGCGGCGCGGGATGGAGCGCCGGCCGCCACGCAAGAGACGATTTCAGGAATAAAGCGCTGATCGGAATTGCAGGTCATCTGGAGAAGCCTCCGCGCAACGGCACTAAAGTCTTATGAAGCTGGTTGTCGTGACGGCTGTTGCGGTGATCATCTTGGCCGAAAGCGCGATCAATGGAGTGGCCGATCTTTCCGGCAAAGACGCGGAGTTGAGACTCACTGAAAAGGTTTTCGTGGATGCCGGGGTAGGACAGCACTTCGACATTGTCGATAAGCCCTTTCCAACTTCCAGAGGTGGTTGGCTGGAGCAGGCTGCTCTCACCTGACTCGAGGAACACAACCTTGCCGGAAAATGGAGCGAGGTCGTAGCGGAGCTCCGCGACATACAGCGCCTGCAGCAACTCACATGGAACTCCGGGGTCGTCTGATCTGTCAGTGATGAGACGGAACCAGGAGGCAGCCAGACGACTTAACTCCGGCAGCCACTGCGCGACAGAAGAACGGAGAACGTCAGACAGGTTGCAGCTTTCGCGATGAATGCGGCGGATGATTCGTTGCGCCCGCGTCCATTGCGGCTTTCGACCCGGAGCGTACAGGTCGCCGAGCACAAGCAATGCTACTTCCTCGCCGTCCTGCTGCAGGCGTTGCGCGATCTCATACGCGAGCAGGCTGCGAAGGCAGAAACCGCCCAGCAGGTATGGACCTTCTGCCTGCACTTCCCGCACGTTGCGCACAATCTGGTCGGCCAGCGCCTCGATTGTGCATTCGGGGCCGCCCTTCGTGAGCGCGTCAACGTTGGGCG
>JALYIG010000197.1 GCA_030775885.1 Acidobacteriota bacterium
TTATTGTTTCGATCAACCCAGAGAGCCAATCTGCGTCCTCAGTGGCTCGCTGAAAACCAGTCATTTGATCCCTCAAAAACTGAGCTTCTTCTTGGCGAACCAGAACTTCGAATGTGGTGCACACTTCCATCAACATATCGGCACGGGAAAAGGCTTCGAGCACCGGAAGCCCAATAAGCAGACGTTCGCCGCCTTCCAGGGATAAGGATACGTCTTCGATCGCGTTCGGCCCGAGTGAGGCAATCGCCGCAGCCATTTGATCTGCGGGTATTTTGCCGAGCCTCGCAAGGCTGTCGGTCACTATGCGGGGCGAGTGCACTGTCCTTGGGGCCGGCTGAATCACTCCCTGTACGTCGCCGACGTTCGGAACCGGATAGTCAATGTCAATCGGGGCAATTGGACCTGAAGATGAGGAAACCACGGACGACACAGCGATCTTTTGGCTGTTGATTGCGTCCTGCACTCCACGCAGGGACGTGATTCGTGTTGGTTGATGAACCCCTACGGCTTCTCGCATGGATGCGAGGGCCAGTACCGTTCCGTGTGGGATGCGGACTGGACGATATGCCTCGACGATCGGAGTAAGAATTCCTAGATAATGTGCCAACAACAACGATGTCAGATCGGCAACGATTCCACCGGATGTAGGCGTAATTGGCTCGGCTCTTGAGCGCCAGCCATGCCGTGCATATGTCGGATGTTGACGGGAGTTGCCGTTACGGTTGTCGTCCAGACGACGCTGATACCAGGTCGAAAGCTGGTTTCCAAATGCATCGATTGCTGCGTGAAGGCACGTGGCACCCGAACGATATAGCTGGTACGTCGTGTTTGCGGCTTCATTTCGTGCTGTCGCTAAATCGATCAGCTGTTGCAGATCTATCCGCTGAAAACCCTTCTCTTCAGGGAGCGCTGCCATGCGTTGCATGAACTCGCTCAGCTCCATATCAAGTCCGAGGTTGAATCCAATGCTGACTACGGCTCCGACCTGATCGTCGCTGACACCAGATTTCACCGCGCGTTTCCAGAGTGAGACACCCACGGCTTGGTTCACCGTGGCAAGTCGTGCGGTCAGCCGGAGGACTTCCTCGTTTGATAGATCTGGGAAGCGCTCGTGTCTCGATGCAAGTTGGGTCAGTCCGGTGAAGTCGCCAGTTTCGAGATAAAGATTAGCTAGATTGAGAAAATTGGTCCGGTTTGCTTCTGCCGCTAGAGCATCTTCGGCAGAACGAATGGCCGAGATAACTTCCCCGGAACGCTCTTGCGCCCCGATCTTCATTTGCAAAAAGAACTGAGGAAGCTGGGACGCTGGAAAACGCGAGCGATTTTCTTCGATCGTCGTGGAGCACTTTGTAAACTCGTTATTGCGATACAGAACAGTGCAGCCAATTCTCAGAGCTTCGGTTGTCTCAACTCTCTCTATCAACGTATCGACGAATGGCAAAGCGTCGGACCATCTTCCAAGTTCGGCGTAGACAGCGCAGAGCTCGAAAGTCGCTTCGGCTTTGCCTGCAGCATGTTCTGCTTCGAGGTGCTTCAGTAGAGGTTCAGCATCTCCAGTAGTGCGCAGATGGGCCCGCAGGGAAGTTTTTCGGAACGGATAGTTTGAAGTTGCCGTTGCGTTGAATTCTCCTTCCGCGTTCATCGCAGAAATCTGGTCATGCCAAAACTCCCACACCTCTTCTTGGCCGATTGCGATGAATCGATCCCGTGTCTCCTCAAGTAGAGACTTTGCAGAGTTCAGATCACGTTCCTCAATGAAACAGATGAGGAGCACGATCGTTGATTCAGGGGGTCCAGCTTCGTTACGAACCTTGCGCTCCAAGATGGCTCTAGGTTGGCTCGTATCGACGTCCAGCCTTCTGGCCTTGGCCCACACGAGACAAGGCTCATTGGCGGGGTCAAGGTTGAGGATCTCAGCACAGCGCCGGTTGGCGTCCTCGCGGCGGGTAGGGTCTGAGGCGATGCAAGCAAGCTCCCATGTCATCAAGATGCGGCCGAAAGCGAAGGTGGTGTTCGGTTCACTTTGAAGGGCACGGAACGCGTGGGCCGATTTGGCCAGGCGAGCACGGCTTTCATCATCACTTTTTAGCTGGCCCCAATCGGATGGTTCAGGCCACGGAGGAAGCTCTCGAAGAGGGCGATGGGGGGACAAGCACGAGTAGTAGTCCACCATAGCGGCGGTATAGCGGGTCACAGTCCAATTTGGAGCAATTGCCAGAGCTTTCTCGATCTCTTTTGACGCAGTCGAAACGTCGCCCTTCATCAGGTACACCAAAGCGCGAAGACGGTGCGTGTCACTTGTGTCCACAACGCCGGTTAGCTTTGAGAATGCTGCATCGACTTCTCCGAGTTCCAGCGAGAGCCCAGCGTATAAGCGATGTTTTCAATGTCTCCACTGTCTTTGAGGAGGAGCTGAGCCTCCGCGCGGCGGTTCTCAGAACGCATAACCAGCGCCTCGAGACGGGGAGTGAGATCGGCATTGAGAGCTTGAGCTTCAGCGAGAAGCTTTCTGGCTTGCTCGACTTGGCCGTCTTCAAGTGCGATTTGCGCTTCCATCCGGCAGACCGAAGATCGGGTCGTTCCGGCAAGCGCGTTCCAAATCTGCGTTTGCCTATATCGCTCGACTGCTCCTTGAGCTTCACGCCTGCTTCCAGTTCGCCAGCTCTCTCTTGCTGCTTCGAGGTCGCGTTCGACCGCATCGGCGTACTGCGTGGAAATCTGTTCGTACTGCGTGACGATGAGCTGTGAGGCGTGGGGCGGGAGCGTTGGCTGGAGAGCAAAACCTCCTCCGCACAGAATCGAGGGCCAATCACTGCCTAGATACTCGCTGACGATCCCCGGATGTGATCTGAGGCGTCCAGTTAATGTGGAATCAGACCAAAGTTCAAAGGTGATCCCCAGATTCCTGAGTCTTCTTCTCTGGCGAAGGAATTCGGCCTGAACCTTCGCGTTGGTTGCGTCACAGGATACAAAAAGCACGAAGGTATCAACACCTTCTATTTTCCAGTACTCCTTGTACTTGAGGAACTCCTTGACGGCTCCGGCGACGTGAGCGTCCGTCAGGTTCTGAAAGCGCTTGCATTGCCCTACCGTCAGACCTGACGGTACGAGTTGCTCGGCAAGGATGTCGATCCCTTTCTGGCCCTGACCGGATACTCCGAACACCTGCACGTTGCGATACTTCGGATCGGCTTGCAATATCTCTTTACAAAGACTCTGAAACGTCAGCGGTTCCAACGCCGAATACCGGGGTTGTTCGCCGACTGCCGTTCTGCGGAGTAATTCCATGCCATCCATTGTGGCAGTTGACGCGTAAAAAATGGGCCCCAAAAACCGCTACATAGAGATATATGCGTCGCCGACGCAGCCAGAACGCAACGTTCACAAGTCCGATGAGAGCTGGGACTTTAATCAACGGCCCAACGACACCGTCGAACGCTTCTCCTCAGTTCAAGCCAAACACCGCGACAGCAATAGCGATTGTCAGTTCGCAGTTATCCTGCAGCGGCCAATGAGAGCGTGGCAGATTGTGCGCTAGTTCGCTCCAATCCGATCCTCCTTCCTCCTGCAATCACCTCTGAGTTCCACACTTATTTAGCAGCGCGTACTTGCGCGTTGCACCACCTACCCCTTCCTCCTCCCACCCAATCTGGAGATCCATCATGCAAGACCAAAGTCTCTCTTTGGTCGCGACCTCGCGCGGCCTCGAACAACTCATCGCAAAAACCAAGTCATTCATTCACGGAGCCAAATCACCGGCCACCTTACGCGCCTATCGGAGCGATTTCGAGGACTTTATAGCCTTTTGCCGCGAACACAACCTTTCCCACCTGCCTGCGACGCCGGGGATTGTTGCCCTCTATATATCGGATAGGGCCGATTCACTGGCTGCAGCGACCATCACCCGACGTCTGACGTCGATCACCAAAGCCCACCAGGCTGCCGGCTTCGAAGATTCTCCGGCATCAACGCACCATTTCATCGTCGGCGAGACATTGAAGGGCATCCGCCGCGCCATCGGAACCAGGCAGCACTGTAAAGACCCACTGCTCACGGCCGATATCCGCAGGATCATCGAACACTGTCCGGACAGCCTCCTCGGGACCCGTGACCGTGCGCTCATTCTCGTGGGTTTCGCTGGTGCCTTTAGAAGGTCGGAGCTCGCGGCCATCAACCTTGCGGATGTGTCCTTCACCCCGGACGGGATGGTCATCGACCTGCGCCGGTCGAAGACCGACCAGGAGGGAGCCGGCAGAAAGGTTGGCATTCCTTTTGGATCGGACGAGGACAATTGCCCGGTCCGCGCGCTGCGTCATTGGTTGCTCGAAGCCGGCATCCTCTCTGGGCCCGTGTTCCGCTCAGTTAACCGTCATGGCCGTACCCGGTCGCGCGGTCTGCACAAGGATTCGGTCGGCACGATCCTCAAGAGGGCAGGGAAGCGCACTCACATGAAGACCGCCCCGCTCGGCGGCCACAGCCTGCGTGCCGAATGCGTGACACAGGCGGCCATGAACGGTGTCAATGAGCGCGACATCATGCGCCAGACCGGACACAAGTCATCGATGATGTTGGGCAAATACATCCGCATCGGCCAGATGTTCACCCACAATGCGGCAACCGGCCTCGGCCTGTAGCCCGCTCTGAGGTCTGAGAAATTCGGCTTCTCAGACG
>JALYIG010000198.1 GCA_030775885.1 Acidobacteriota bacterium
CTCTTTAGATTAGAAGCACGGGGAAGGATGCTTAAATTTCGTTCATGATTTGCTGCGCCTGACGCTGAACGTGAAGCTGTTAGTGGCTAGACTACAGAGATTCTGAATCTTGGAGTCAGAATGACGACCGATGGAGTTTGGATTGAGTGATGTACGCGGGGTCGTGGAGAATTTTGGAAGAGATAGGAACAAGGGGTTAAATGATTCACCTCCGGAGAGGCCGAGACGATGCACGGCTCCCTGGAGGTGTTGGTGTGGTCATCTCCGCCAGACCGGAGATGACCAAGGTTGAGTGGTTCGAGGAACCGAGACTGCCATCAAGAATGTGACGGCCGGAACTGTTCCGGATTGGGCCTAGGAGCTCAGGCTGGACTTGGAGTCGATTCTCATACCGTAGAACGATTTGTGCACGAAGAACATCGACACCAGGAAGAATCCCACCGCCAGGATGTGCGTAAGCATCGGGTTGTGCGACGTGAGGGTGACCGCCAGCTCGACAGCAAGCAAGCCGAACAAGGTTGCGAACTTGATGATTGGATTCAACGCTACCGACGACGTGTCCTTGAATGGATCGCCTACGATGTCGCCGATCACGGTCGCGTCGTGCAACGGTGTTCCCTTCATTTTCATGTCGACTTCTACAATCTTCTTGGCGTTGTCCCATGCGCCGCCTGCGTTCGCCATGAAGATCGCCTGATAGAGGCCGAAGATCGCGAGCGAGAACAGATAGCCGACAAACAGGAACGGCTCAGTGAAAGCGAATGCAAGGGTGGCGAAGAAGACTGCGATAAAGATGTTGAACATCCCTTGCTGCGCATACTTCGTGCAAATTTCGACGACTTTTTTACTGTCACTGACCGAGGCCTTCTCCAAGCCTTCCAGATGGATGTTTGCCTTGATGAATTCGACTGCGCGGTACGCTCCGGTAGTGACGGCCTGCATGGAAGCGCCGGTGAACCAGAAGATAACGGCTCCGCCGCAGATCAACCCAAGCATGAATGGCGCGTGCAACAGGGAGAGCTTGTCTACGTCGTGGGTGAGTCCGCCTGTGAGGGCCATGATGATGGAGAACGTCATGGTGGTTGCGCCGACGACGGCAGTGCCGATCAGCACCGGCTTTGCCGTAGCCTTGAATGTGTTGCCGGCTCCGTCATTGAGTTCAAGCAGGTATTTTGCCTGCTCAAACTTGACGTCGATGTTGTAGTCCTTCTTCAACTCTGCTTCGATGTTGGGTTCGTTTTCGATCATCGACAACTCGTAGACGGACTGAGCATTGTCGGTAACCGGGCCGTAGGAATCGACTGCGATCGTGACCGGGCCCATGCCCAGGAAGCCGAAGGCCACGAGGCCGAAGGCAAAGACGGCTGGGGCGAGCATCAGAGCGACCATGGACGTGCCGGTACTGAAGAAATAGCCCAACCCCATCAGCGAGACCATGCTGAGTCCAAGCCAGTAGGCCGAAAAATTGCCGGCCACCAATCCCGACAGAATGCCGAGGGCGGCTCCGCCTTCCTGCGCGGATTTGACGATTTCTCTTACGTGGGTCGACTTGATTGAAGTGAAGATCTTGACCAGTTCCGGTATGACCGCGCCGGCCAGGGTTCCGCAGGAGATGATGGAAGCCAGCTTCCACCAGAGCGTTCCGTCACCGAGATCGGGAATCATGAAGTACGAGACGGCGTAGGTCAGGATGATGGAAGTAATGGACGTGATCCAGACCAGCGAGGTCAAGGGCGCCTCGAAGTCCATCTCGTCGGCGTCCGCATATTTTGCTTTAGCGATTGCGCCATTGACGAAGTACGCGCCCGCGCTGGAGACCAGCATGGCCACGCGCATAACGAAGATCCATACCAGCAGTTGCGCCTGCGTGGTGGGATTGTTGACTGCCAACAGGATGAATGTGATCAGGGCGACGCCGGTGACGCCGTAGGTTTCGAAGCCGTCGGCGCTGGGGCCGACCGAGTCGCCGGCGTTGTCCCCGGTGCAGTCTGCGATTACGCCCGGGTTGCGGGCATCGTCTTCCTTGATCTTGAAGACGATCTTCATCAGGTCGGCGCCGATGTCGGCGATCTTGGTGAAGATGCCTCCGGCGATACGCAGGGCAGCGGCACCCAGGGATTCGCCGATAGCGAAGCCGATGAAGCAGGGGCCGGCGTATTCGCGCGGGACGAAGAGCAGGATGAAGAGCATGATCAGCAGCTCGACCGAGATCAGCAACATACCGATGCTCATGCCGGCCTTCAGCGGGATGGCGTAGAGGGGATACGGTTTGCCGCGCAATCCAGCGAATGCTGTGCGTGAGTTGGCGAAGGTGTTGACACGAATTCCGAACCACGCCACGCCGTAGCTGCCGGCGATGCCGACGAGCGAAAATAGCAGGATGATGGGCAGCGTGACTGCGATCGGATGATTCGGTACCGGTGCCAGAACGCCGAAGTACAGCGAGATGATGACCGCGATGAACACCCAGAGGAGAAGGATGAATTTGCCCTGCGTGATGAGGTACGTTTTGCAGGTCTCATAGATTAGCTCGGATATTTCTAGCATGGTGCGATGGACTGGCGAGTTCTTCAAATTGACATACATCGCCATGCCGAACAACAGGCCGCCGGCGCAGAACAGCAATCCGATCATCAGCAGGGAATGTCCGTTCATGCCGAAGAACTGGACGGTCCTCAGGTCCGGCAGTAACAGATTGGCTTCTCCTCCGCCGGTCTGTTCCGACTGCGCATAGGCGATGGTGGGAAGGAAGAGGCCCATCAGGACCAGCGCGGTCTTATAGTGCCGCTTGAGGGAGGCCTTGGCGCCTTCACAAGTAAACAACCAAGCCAAGCAGAGCGATGAGACACTCACCGCGAGAAGTAGATAGACCAAATTCTGAACAACGATCACATGTCCCTCCGGAACACAGGTTTATGAAGCCACACATCGACCCCCAATGGCAGAGAGCCCGTAAACAGGGGGACATTAGTCACCGGAAGCGTACCAGAGGGGTATCCCACTGTCGAGTGACTGACGTCACAGAGGTTTCGCAGCGGCTAGTGCCCATGCGGGAAAACGCTGCTGGAGTTCAGTCAGAAAGTATCTGGAGGCGGCCTGAATCTGGTAGGCTGGCTGCGTTATGCGCATTGAAGTCGCGTCGACCAATCCGGGAAAGCTCCGCGATTTTGCGTATGCAGCACAGGGGCTCCTGCTGTTTAGTAACCCGGTTGAGATCGAGCCGTTGGTTGGTATTGAGGACATTCCGGCGCCGGCAGAAATTGGGCGGACGTTCATGGCAAATGCCACTGCCAAGGCGGTTTACTACTCGAAGCTGAGGGCGGGGCCGCTGGTTCTGGCGGACGATTCTGGAATTGAAGTGGATGCACTGGATGGGTTGCCGGGCGTGCGCTCTGCTCGATTTGCCGACGACCACGGCTACGCACTCGATTCCAGCGCGACCACGGACGAACGCAACAACGCGCTGCTGATATCGATGATTCTAAAGAAAACTTTTTCGCCGCGGACGGCGCGGTACCGCTGCGGGCTGGCGCTGGCGCGGAACGGCGTGGTGCTGGGAGTCGCCGAAGGGACGGTCGAGGGGCGGATTGTCACGATGCCGCGGGGGGATCGGGGGTTCGGCTACGACCCAATTTTCCTGATTCCGGAGATGGATCAGACGATGGGGCAACTGGAGCCGGCGGTTCGGATTGGCTTAAGCCACCGGGGGCGGGCGTTGCAGGCTCTGTTGAGGCAGAAGTTGGAGATCTGAGCGAGCGGAGACAGA
>JALYIG010000199.1 GCA_030775885.1 Acidobacteriota bacterium
CGGACTGGTCCGTTGACGACCTGGTGTATGGGTATGGGGCGCCGGTGTCTGCGCTGACGATTCACGATAACGAGATTGTGATGCAGGTTGCGCCGAATGCGAAGGGCTCGGGGGCGGCGGTGTTGAGTGCTACTCCCGAGCCTCCGTATTACGCGATCGAGCAGAGTGTGGAGACCTTTGACCGTGGGGGAGACTGCGATGCGCAGCTTCACTTTCGGCGGGGGGTGGGGTCGAAGACTCTGCAGGTGATCGGGGATGTGGCGCCCGGGAAAGCTCCGTGTACGCAGGCGATTGCGATTCATGACCCGGCGGAGTATGCGGCGATGGCGTTGAAGGCTGCGCTGGAGCGGCGGGGTGTTCGGGTGAGTGGGAAGGCTGTGGCGCAGCATGTGGATGAGAGCCGCTTTCCGCGCAGGATCAAGGCGGAGGATACCGGGTGGGAGAAGGTCTTTGATGGAGCGGGGCCTGCGGCGAAGACTTGTGCAGTGGAGCAGAGTGCTGATGCCGTGGCGACGACCAAGCAGACGGAGTTGGGGACGCTTCAATCGCCTACGCTGCTCGACGATATCCGGGTGACGAACAAGGTGAGCCAGAATCTGCATGCGGAACTGCTGCTGCTGAATACGGCAGCGAACTTTGCATGCGGGCAGGCGACTCGTGCGGACGGGGTGCAACTGGTGCGGCACTTTCTGCTGCATGCGGGCTTGATGCCGGGTGATTTTCTGCTCTATGACGGCTCGGGATTGAGTGGGCATGACCTGGTTGCGCCCCGGGCTCTGGCGAAGTTTCTGAGCTTCGCTGCGACGCAGCCGTGGTTTGCGGCCTGGAAGGGGACGCTTCCGGAGGGTGGGGTGGATGGCGGGCTTGTGACTCGGTTCGGCGGCGCGCTGAAGGGCAGAATTTTTGCGAAGACGGGGACGTTGAGCGAGGCGCGGGCGTTGAGTGGGTATGCGACTGCGGCTTCGGGGAAGACGGTGATTTTTTCGGTGATGGTGGATACGCACCTGCCGGGGATCGGCGCGGATCGGGTGGTGATGGACAAGATTGTGGAGGCGATTGCGGCGGGGAATTAGTTTTTAGACGGCCATCACCTTGACTCACCGTGGTGGCAAGGACAAAGGGCAACAGCAGATTCCTTCGCTTCGCTACGGAATGACAAGTAGAGTTTATGGTTTGTAGAAAAAGGCCGCCATTGCTGGCGGCCTTCTTGTTGCGAGATGCGCTGGCGGAACTAGTCGCCGGCGACGGTCTCTTCGATGGAGTTGACGACCTCGACGTTGGGCGCTGCGGGGGCCTTCGGGGCGGGGGTGATGCCACCCAGGCCGCCGATGGAACCGATGGCGACGAAGCCGCCTTCGGGTGCCTTCTCGCCGAGGACTTCCTTACGGTAGAGGGCGGCCATCTTGGCGTTTTCGGCATCCTGCTTCATCTTCGCGTCGCGTGCGCGGATCTTCTCCTCGCGGGCGTTCTTGGCGATGCCGCTCTTGTCGAACGTATCGTTGGCGGCCGCGTTGACGTGAGCATCGTTGACGACGAGGTCGTAGGAAGATTCCTTCTCGAGACCGACCTTCTTGCCGCCGGCGAAGATTTCGTGACGCCCGTGTTCCTCGTACCACTTGGTGAGGGTGGAGGTCATGTGCATCTTCTCGATGATGTTGCGCCAGCCGACGCCGGTGTTGTAGGCGCAGAAACTGATCTCGCCTTCCTGGGTGGCGTAGGGGATGATGCACTGCTCGGTGCGGCGGAAGTCGTAGTTGAAGAGATCCTGAAACCACATGCCGGCGATGAAGAGGAAGTTCCAGCGATCGCCGCGGCGCTTCTTGATGTCCTCCATAGTACGGTCGGCGGTAACTTTGCCGTAGTCGCGTCCGGATGCACCGAAGCTCTTGTCAAACTTCTCGAGCAGGTCCTTAATCTTGAAGTGGGTGGGAGCCATGTCCGGCTGGTAGTTGCGGATCAGCGCGAGCGATGCGCCAAGCATGGTGAGGAACTTGCCGCGGGCTGAGTCGTTGACGCGGGCAATGTCCTTGGCCAGGCGGTCGGCGTTGATGAAGGCGGTAACGGGGACGGCTTCCTTGGTCTCCTTGTCGATCATCAGCGCCATGGAGATGCCGCAATTGGGATGGCAGCCGCAGGAGAGCTGGCCCCAGTCTCGGTCAGGCCCGTGAACCAGGTCGGCCCAGTCGGAAAAGGTGGACATGAAGGAGATGGGGAACCAGTCGCGGGTGGGCTCCCCCAGGCCGGTCTGATTCTTTACATCGTGCGCCATGTGCGACAAGGTGTAGCGCTGCGCTGCGCGACGCTCATCTGAGACGTTTTCGTCGCGGCCAGTGAAGCTGACCGGCTGGAAGGAGAGGAAGTTGATCTTCTTGGGATTGTCCAGCGCGAACTGGATGATGCGGCCCACTTGCTCGTTGTTGATGCCGTTGATGATGCAGGTGACGGGAACGATGTCCACGCCGGCCTCGTAGAGGTTGTGGATGGCCTGGAGTTTTACGTCGAACGCGTTACCGACCTTGCGGTGCGAGTTGGGCGCGTTGCCGATGCCGTCGAACTGGAGATAGGCGTAACGCAGACCGGCTTCAGCGGCGGCCTTGGCAAACTCCTTGGACTTGGCGAACTCGATGCCATTGGTGGCAGCCTGGACCGAGGTGTAACCGACCTTGCGGGCGTAGGCTACGGCGTCGAGGAAGTAGGGGGAAAGCGTGGGCTCGCCGCCCGAGAACTGGACGGACATCTGACGACGCGGCTTGATGGTGACGGCGTTGTCGAGCATGGTTTTGATCTCATCCCAGGTGAGTTCGTGGACGAAGCCGACCTGGTTGGCGTCCATGAAGCAGGGGTCGCACATCATATTGCAGCGGTTGGTGAGGTCGATAGTGAGGACCGAGCCGCGGCCGTGGGTGACGGTGGATGTGCCGTGGTTGTGGAGTTTGCTGTCGTTGTGGGCGCGGATGTCGCGGCCGGGAAAGACCTCTTCGAGGTGCTTGAAGAAGGCGGGGTCGATGGCCATCACATCTTCAAAGTGACCGTGGATTGGGCAATCCTTAACCATCAGGATCTTGCCGTCGCGCTCGATGATTTGCGCCTTGATCTCACCGACTTTTTCGTTAAGCAGGATCTCGTGCGGCAGCATGCCGTCAACGATCTGCTGGCGGATATCGGGGACGCATTTGGGACAGAGAGAGTCGGTGGTGCGGGGCCAGCCGAGGGGCGGCTTCTCTTTCTGATAGGACTTGAGCAGCGGCTTATCGCTCCAACGTGGGGTGAAGCTGGGGCTATCGCTGAACATGGAATTCAGACCGTTGTAGACAACCCATCCACCCTTTGCGACCTGAACCAGAGCTTTCTCAAATACCTTTGCGCGCTTAGCCATGTGGAATTTCTCTCCTGAAGAATTGTGGGGTCGAATTGGGCCGGGGTCTTAGGTGCCTTGGGCCGCGAACGTCGACGCGAAGTGGGATGGATAAACCCAGTGATACGGGGTATGCCGGATTCCAGCGAGGCAATGACATTGCCAAATGAGATGCCATCCAGCGTCAAGATTACCTGCCCAGGGCCAGGTTTCGAAGGGTCGGCTAGCGAACGGCAAGATCATGCATTGAATGGGGAAAGAGGGCGGTGAATGGAGCGATGGCGAGGCGGCTAATGGATGTGGAGGAGAATAATTACCAATCGGGCACGTCGGGGGCGGATAACACAGCCGCGGCATTGACCCGCACATTTCCACGTCATCATACTGGATGGTGGAGAGGTGTCGACAATGCCGAATGAGCAAACGAAGGCTTGGGAGCAGCAGTTGCGCGAGGCTGCCACGCGGGCTGAAGAGGAAGTACGTCGCGTGGTGACGTACATCAATGACGAGGTGGTGCCCGAGGTTCGAAAAAACGGCTCGCAGGCGTTACGGGCAGCGGCCGAACAAATGCACAAGCTGGCGCAGCGGATGGACGAGCATCGGGCCGCTTCAGAGGCCGCGCCGCCGCCGCCGAATCCCAAAGAGCAGCCGAAGCCTTGACGAGTATTCCGCATAGCCGCTGGTTGAGAGCTGTTGCACTTCTACCGGCGCTGGTTCTGGGGGCTGCGGGTTGCCATCACAAGAATCCTCCGGTGGCATATCAACCGCCGCCTCCGCCGATCTCTGCGGCACCGGAGACGGCGGGAGTGGTGCGGCCGGTTCGTCCGAGCCTGCCCAGAACTCCTGCGGCTAGTCCGGCGGCGAATGCGCAGCTCGAACCAAAGGGCAAGCCGGTGTCGAGCGAAGTGGGCATAGCCAGTTGGTATGGGCCTCCGTATCACAATCGCAAGGGGGCAGACGGCACGATCTACGATCAGAATGCGATGACCGCTGCGCATCGCGAACTGCCGATGGGCTCGATTGTGCGGGTGACCAACCTGAGTAACAATCAGTCCGTGTTTGTGCGCATTACGGACCGGGGGCCGTTCATCGATGGGCGAGTCATCGACCTGTCGCTGGCCGCTGCTAAGGCGGTGGACCTGTATCGGCCGGGGACGGCGAAGGTACGGGTTGAGGCGTATGCTCCGCCAGAGCGTCCCGATGTAGCGCCGGGTGGCAAGTGGTGTGTGCAGGTTGGCGCGTTTCTCGATCCGGCCGACGCGATCCAGCTGAAAAACGACCTGGCGCGGCGTTACGCGACGGCCAAAGTGATTGAGTTCGCAGGGCCGACGGGCCACTGGGTGCGCATCAATCCGAAGAACGATGACAAGGCGAGCGCGGGCCAGATCGCGGACAGTATCCACGTTCCCGATCCGGGTGCGCAGCCGTATCTTGTGCGGCTGAACTAGGCGGTTCGGTTACTTTTTTTCGAGCGGTGGTGGGGCGTAGTGGGGCAGTTTCTGCTGCTCGGCGGTGGAGCGTTTGACGCCGATGTCGTCGAAGAGAAGGCTGGGTGCGATGGTGGTGGTGGGAACGATGCCGAGCGAGTTGCCGACATACGCGTCGTCTCCGGCGGCGATGATGTTGGAGCGGAGGCTGCGGTTATCGAGTTCGTCGAAGACTGCTCCACGAACGAGCTGGCGGGTGCCGTCCGGGTGCACGCGATAGAGAATGCGCGGGGCAGCTTCTCCGCCGAGGGTCTCTACGGCGTAGACATCGCGGTGCTGTTCCTTGGCCATCGCGACCAATTTGTCATTCATCTTTGCCGCGCTGAGGGGCGCGCTGGATTTGAAGATTATGACGCCCATGTGGGGTCGCGGGGCCTGGCCTACGGCGGCGCGGCCGTGGCCGTTGGATTCGGGGAATTCCTTGATTGGAGTTCGGCCGATGAGGTAGTTGTTCAGCTTGCCATCCTCCACCACTTTGACCGCCTGAGCCGGGACGCCTTCATCGTCGACCTGGTATGCCCCAAGCAGGGAATGGCCCGCGAATGTGGTGGTTAACGGATCGTCAGTGGCGCTGAGGAAGTCGGGGAGAACGCGCGAGTGGAAGCTGGCGGTGTAGGCGCCCTGAGTGCGCGCGGTGGTGCCCATGTCGGGCTTGGCGGCCTGGACGTTGGGGACGAACAGTACGTTCATCAGGTCGGCTGCGGCGTCGCCGCTGAACAAGACAGGCCCGTGGTAGTCATCGGTTGAGATGACGGGCGCATTGCGCAGCGCATCGAGGCTCTTGAGATCGTCGATCACACGGCGGCGGAATGCGGGCCACGACTCCAACTCCCTGGCTACGACGGCGGTGGTGCCGTTTTCGCGGGCAAGTTGCATGCCGTCAGGTGCCTGGCCGCCGACGCTGATGCTCGCTGCGTATCCTCCATAGCCCTGGCGGACGGCGGTTCCTTCGGTATTGACCAGATAGCGGTTGACCGCGACTCCGCGCACATTGGCAGTGGAGTACTGCACGTTGGCTGCGTTCGCGCTGACCTCGGGGTCGGATGCGTAGAGGCCGCTGGCATCGATGATGCGGCGCTTCCACTCATTGCGGTCGAGGTCCAGGGTGATCATGGAACCGATGTGGACCACGGGCTTAGCGGGAGCAAAGTCCTTTTCGGTGGGCGCCGTTTCGAACCTTTTCAGCGCAGCTTGCTTGGTGGAGTAAGCGCGGAGGGCGTTCTTGTAAGCCTCGTCGGTCGCGGCCCACAGGGTGTACTGGAGGGCCTCTGGATTGTTGTCGGCAGGCGCAAGGGCGACCGTGCCGTCGCCCCGACTGGTCATGGAGTCGGTATCGTAGCTGCCGACACGCACGGTGACACGGACGATCCGTTGGTGGCCGCCCTCTTCGCGCACCAGCGCGCCGTAGTTGGCGACGGCCTCGTAGGTGGCGAAGTCGTCGAGGCGGTACTCGATGAAGTAGGGCTTCTGCATGCCGGGCAGTAGAAGCTGGGCCTGCTCGCGGTCGAGTTCGGCCTGCATAGCGCGGAGGATTGGGTCGTCTTTGGGTGACTCCGGGGCTGCTGCCGCAAATGTAACTGCGGATGAACCAAATATGAGGAAAGCGGATAAAACGCTGGTAACGGCACGCTTTTTCTGTAGCTGATTGAGGAGCATATTCATCAATTTGCTCCTTTCTTGAGGGTTGCTGGCGGGGGCAGAATAGGCGGACGGGCCGTACCCTGGGCCTGGCGTTGCGTCTCAATCTGCGAGACCAGCATGGCGGGCGCGACCGCACTGACCGGGATACTGCCCGACTCCGCGCCGCAAATGCCGTTGAATATCTCCTGATGATTGCCGGTTGCGACGATGCTGTTGAGGGCGGCCTGTGGCGTGCCCACGATGCTGACGCCACGGACCAGTTCGTCAGGCCGGCCATCGACGTAGATGCGGTACACGACCAGTGGGATGACCTGGAAGGCCTGCGGCGAACGGCGCGTGGTGACGGCGAAGCCTGAGGAGATGTCTTCGAAGTAGAGCCCATACGGCTTGCCTTGCTTTTTGGCTTCGGCGATCAGCATGGAGCGCAATTCGGCGTCGGAGACAGTCTTCGAGGAACTGACGATGAGGTTGCCCTGACGGCCGATAGGCATATGGCCGGTTTCCGCGCGGCCATGGCCGTTGCTTTCCGCGACGCTTGCGATGGGCAGGCGCGACATCAGGAAGGTTTCGAGGACGCCACCCTTAATAAGATCGACGTGGCGAGCCGCTTGGCCTTCGTCGTCAAACTCGTAATGGCCGCTGAGAGACGTGCCTTGGAATGTACTCAGGGTAGGATCGTCGGCGACGCTGATGAACGGCGGCAGAATCTGCTTGCCGAGCGACTTGGTGAAGGTCTGACCCTCTTCGTCGCCGCGCTGGCGCTGGCCTTCCAGCCTGTGGCCGAGCACCTCGTGGAAGAAGACGGCGGAGGCGCGCCCGCTGAGGATGGCCGGTCCACTGAAGGGCTCAGTGACAGGAGCGAGACGGAGTTGCTCAAGATTTTTGGCGAGTGCGATGGTCTTCTCGGTGACCGTCTTCTGGTCGGGCAGGTGAGCGTCAGCGTCGGCCTCGAAGGTCTCGTCGCGGTACAGGTCCATGCCGTCGGCGGCTCGCGTGCGGGCCACGATCACGAGCCGCGCGACGTGGCTGGGGTTGGCGGTGCGGGCGCCTTCGGAAGAGACAAAATAGTCGGTCTCGTTGGACGCCTGGAACTGGACCTGGTCGGCGAAGACGTCGGGATACTGCTTGAAGATAGCGGATATCTCGCGCAGCCGCTGCTCCCAGGCCGGCACGTCGATGACCAATGCTGGTGCGGGCGGAAGCAGATCGTCCTGCGGCTTCTCCGCGCTGAAGTCGGCCGAGGAGTCCTCTTCCTTGGCGCGCACCTGCTGTTCGGTCTGGACTTTGAGATAGCCGTCGAGCGCGCGGGCGTAGCCGTGGTCGGTGGCGAACCACAGGGAGCGGGCAATCGCGTTGGGATCGTCGGTAAGGGGTAGCGGGAAGGTGGTGAGGGCACTGTTGCGGTGGTCGCCGTGGGTATTGTCTTCGGCCGGACTGCCGAGGCGTACCTGCACGTCGACGCCACGAATGTGCCGCTGGTTCGAACTGGTGATTGCGCCATACTCCGCTCCAACGCTGACCTGGGTGGCGTCCGACGCGGCATAGCTGAGGAAATAGGGCTTGGGCTGCTGCGCGGATGCTGCTCCCGAAGCACCGAGCGAGGACATTGCGCGCTTCAACTCGGTGTCGAGCGCACGGATCAGCGGTGTGTCGCCTGCGCCGGCTTTGGGCATCGTGGAACTCGCGGATGCCGGGTCGGATGCAGCCAGCGCGGCATGCTGCGGATAGATTGCGGCGGCCGCGATGAGGCCTGTGATCGATACGCTGAGGAAGATAGTTCGGCTGGTGTTGCGGTTGCGTTTTCGTTGCTGTGTCATTCGCCCTGGATCCGCCTGCGGAGATGCAATGAGAGGTCTAAGCGGAATGCTACCACCCGGACTAGCGGCAGCAATTTTTGCTTTCAGTTGATCTGGTACGGCACAATGAGTTCCACCACCCAGGAGATTGTGAATGCAGCTTGGAAGCAAGGTCCTTGCCGTGGTTACGCTGTTGGCTGCATTGGTGTTGTCTACAGCTTCGTCCTGCGGGATGACTCCCACCGAAGCGAAGGCGGCACAACATGCTGTGGGTAATGCTAGCGCCTACACGCTTCCGCCGGGAAAGCTGCTAAAGGCGATGGCGCTGAGCCGGATAGGAAGGGTACTCACGGTCGGCGGTGCAATCTGGACCCTGGTTCAACTGACACTTTTGCTTGCGCTGGGCGTTGTTGCGCGGATTCGAGACTTCGCGATAAGGCTGTCGAAGAACACCTGGACGCAGGGGTTTGCGTTCCTCTTTTGCTTCCTGCTGGTGACGTTTTTGCTGGATCTTCCGCTAGCGGTGTATGGACATTCGGTAAGCCTGAACTATGGGCTTTCGGTGCAGAGGTGGGGCAGTTGGCTGGGCGATAAGGCGAAGGTCTTTGGGCTGGAGTGGGGGATTGGCGGGGTGACAATGATGCTGTTTGTCTGGTTCCGCCACAAGTCGCCGACCCGCTGGTGGTTCTGGTTCTGGCTGCCTGCGGTGGGGTTCACGCTGGCGGGGGTGTTCCTGACGCCTTACGTGATTGATCCGATGTTCAATCAGTTTGAGCCATTGGCGAAGGACAATGCAGCGCTGGTCGGGCGGCTGGAGCAGGTTGTGGCAAGGGGCGGGCTATCCATTCCGCCGGAGCGCATGTTTCTGATGAAGGCGAGCGCCAAGTCAACACAACTGAACGCCTATGTCACAGGATTTGGCGCGTCTAAACGTGTGGTGGTTTGGGACACAACGATCGCACATTCAACTCCGGACGAAATCTCTTTCATCTTTGCGCATGAGATGGGGCATTACGCGCTGGGCCACGTGATCCTGGGCGTGGCGATGTCGTGCGTTGGGCTGCTGCCGTTGTTCTGGCTTGGGTACCACGGCACGCGTCTGCTGCTGGCGCGATACGGCGCGGCTTGGGGCATTCGGTCGCAGCATGACTGGGGAGCGCTGGTGATACTGCTGCTGGTACTGCTGGCGGTGTCCGCGATTACCGACCCGGTGTCCAATTGGATAAGCCGGGCGATCGAGCACAACGCGGACGTATACGGGCAAGAGGCCATTCACGGGATTGTGGCCGACCCGCAGACGGTCGGGCGGCAAAGCTTTCAAGTGCTGGGCGAGGATTCGCTGGATGACCCAACTCCACATCCGGTCTTTGAGTGGTGGTTCGACACCCATCCGACGACCCGGTTCCGCGCAGCATTTACGGAGGCATATGATCCGTGGGCAGCGGGAGAGCATCCGAAGTACTTTGTGAAGTGAGAGCTAGACTTCAAATTACGGGCGGAGATCCGCGAGGCTGGTGTCATGAGCGCTGACTGTCTTTTCTGCAAGATTGTGTCGGGCAGCATCCCGGCGAAGAAGATACACGAGGATGAGGTGAGTCTGAGTTTTGCGGACATCAACCCCCAGGCTCCGACGCACGTGCTGGTGATTCCGAAGGAACACATTGCGTCGCAGGCGCACGCTGAGACGGAGCATGCCGCGCTGCTGGGACATTTGCTGGCTAAGGCGGCGGAGATCGCTCGCGGCGCGGGGCTGAGTCGCGGGTATCGCGTGGTGATCAACACCGGTCCGGACGGCGGCCAGACAGTCGACCATCTGCATCTGCACTTGCTTGGCGGTCGGCACATGAGCTGGCCTCCGGGGTAGATGTGGCGAGGTTTACCAGCGAGATAAGGGATAATAGAGCAGGGCCCAATGTGTGCGGCCGTCGCATTTGCGCGCGTTCGAGGATTCACCTGGAAGAGGTTGATCGTTGTCATCAGAATCGGAAGCCGAATCGGAATCGATGCCAATTCAAACCGGTTACGCTGTGGCCGCAGTATCTGGTGAGAACGGACCGAGACCACTTAACGCGACGGAGGTTCCGTTGTGCGTGGATCTGGACGGGACGCTGGTTAAATCCGACACTTTGATAGATACGGTGATTGTGCTTGCACGGCAGAACCCGAGGTCGGTACTGCAGTTTCCCAAGTGGATCAGTGAGGGCAAGGCGTCGTTCAAACGCAAAGTGTCGACGCTGGCGTCGATCGACGTGGTCCATCTTCCCTACAATCAGCCGCTGCTGGAGTATCTGAGGCAACAGCACGCGGCGGGACGCGACCTATACCTGGCAACCGGCGCAGACACGCTGCTTGCGGAACGGGTGGCGGCCCATCTGGGCATCTTCGCGGGAGTGATGGCATCGGACGGAAGTACGAACCTGACGGGCCACAACAAGCTTGCGGCGTTCCAACAGAAGTTTCCGCAGGGATTTTGCTACATCGGTAATGCGCGGCCGGATGTGCTTCTGCTGACCCATTGCGTCCAGCCGATGGTGGCGAATCCCCATCGTAGCCTGAGCGCCGGATTGCGCTCCGCGAACATCGTTCCGGTGCAAAGCTTTCGTGACTCGGCTTCGCCGCTGAAGGCGTGGGTGAAGGCGATCCGGTTGCACCAGTGGGCCAAAAATGTGCTGATCTTCCTGCCGGTGCTGCTGGCGCACGTACGGGCGAGCGGGCCTAATGTCGCGGCGCTGCTGGCATTTTTCAGCTTCGGACTTGCGGCATCGGCGACGTACATCATCAATGATCTGCTGGACCTTGAGGCTGACCGTCACCACCTGCGCAAACGCCGACGGCCGTTCGCAGCAGGGGATCTGTCGCCAATTGCCGGGGTCGCGACGGTAATGATTTTCTTTGCGATCTCACTTGCCATCGCGGTAGCGATTCCGAGGGTCGAAGTGGCCTTATCTCCGGAATTTCACTGGGACGGCGGCAGGAATTTTCTCGAATGGCTGATCATCTACGCCGTGTCTACAACCGCTTACTCGCTGCGGCTAAAGCGAATGGTGCTGGTCGATGTGATCGTGCTGTCCGGCCTGTATACGATTCGGATTCTGGCTGGTTCGGCGGCGTCGGGAGTGCCGGTTTCGCCTTGGCTGGCCGCTTTCAGCATCTTCTTCTTCTTGTCGCTTGCGTTTGTGAAGCGCTTTTCGGAGCTGGAAGGTCTGCGCGAGCGGAGCGAAGCCTCAGGCACGACGACGATGGAGGTCAAGGGCCGGGGATACCGAATTTCAGACCTGGAGCAGTTGCGTAGCTTCGGCACGTCGAGCGGATATGCCTCGGTGCTGGTATTCCTGCTCTACATTGGCAACCTCGATGCTGCTGCAAAGCTGTACGTGCATACCACCCGCTTGTGGCTTCTGGTGCCAGTGCTTCTGCTCTGGCTGAGCCGGTTGTGGCTACTGGCATCGCGCGGCGAACTGCATGAAGATCCCGTGGTCTACGCCATCACGGACAAGCGCAGCTTGCTGCTGGGCGTTATCGTCGTCGTGATCGTGCTGCTGGCGCTGTGATGCCGCGATACACTAACCAGACAGACAAAAGGGACGGCAAGTGCAACACATTCCATGAACGAAGACATACCCCAACTTCCCAATTACGATGAGCTCTCCCTGGACGCTGCGTTTGCAACGCTGGCGGACGAGGCTCGCAAGGAAAGCGCTGCGCTGGTGGACATCGAAGCGTTCCGTCTGCGCTGGCTCGGCCGCAAGCAAGGGCGCCTGAAGCTGGTGAGCGAGGCGTGGCTGAAGTCCGCTCCGGCTGAGGCTCGCAAGCCACTGGGCATACGCTTCAACCAGCTGAAGCAGCAAATAGAAGTGATCCTCGAAGTAGCTGCCGCAGCGCCGGCGGGTGCAGTCGCGAAGTCCGGCATCGACATCACGCTGCCGGGGACGGGGCGTGCGCCGGGCAGCGAGCATCCGCTGCTGAAGACGATGAATGAGATCGTCGCGGTGTTCCACCGGCTGGGCTACTCGACCGCGCTTGGGCCGCAGGTGGAGAGCGACTTCTACAACTTCGAGGCGCTCAACTTTCCTCCGAACCATCCTGCGCGCGACACCCAGGACACGCTGGTGTTGGCAGGCCAACTGGCAAAGCCTTCGCGCGATCGCCTGTTGATGCGGACGCATACATCGCCGGTCCAGATTCGCACCATGATTGCGGAAGCGCCGCCGGTGCGCATCGTTGTGCCGGGCAAGGTGCATCGCAACGACGCGGCCGACGCGACTCATTCGCCGGTTTTCCACCAGGTGGAAGGGCTGTGCGTGGACACCGACATCACTTTCTCCGACTTGAAAGGAACTCTGGATCACGCAATGAAAGCGCTGTTCGGCTCGGCCGTGAAGACGCGTTTCTTTCCCAGCTTTTTCCCATTCACTGAGCCCAGCGCAGACGTACAGATCAGCTGCATCTTTTGTGGCGGCAAAGGCTGCCGCAAGTGCAAGCAATCTGGCTGGATCGAGTTGCTGGGTTGCGGCATGGTCGATCCAGCGGTGTTTGCTTCGGTCGATGAGCAGCGCCGGGCGCAGGGCAA
The DNA here is from genome assembly GCA_030775885.1 of Acidobacteriota bacterium. Taxonomy (GTDB): domain Bacteria; phylum Acidobacteriota; class Terriglobia; order Terriglobales; family Acidobacteriaceae; genus Edaphobacter. Next base: position 12,850 of record JALYIG010000199.1, read on the forward strand.
CGATCCCGCGTACGATCCCGCCAAGGTCAGCGGCTTCGCCTTTGGCATGGGTGTCGAACGCATCGCGATGATCCAGCACGGAATCTCGGACATCGGTCAGTTCTATTCGGGCGACATGCGCTTTCTGGAGCAATTTGCGTGAACATTCTCACCAGCTGGCTGCGCTCGTATCTCCCGAATATTCCCGTCCCCGACCGGCAACTGGCTGACGATCTGACGCTGCGCGGCATTGCGGTGGAGGGCGTACACGACCTTGGCCTCTCTGCTAGCGGCCAGCCCAACGGCCATCTTTTCGAGATGGACATCACCACCAACCGCGTGGATGCGATGAACCACTACGGCATTGCGCGCGAGGTGGCGACGATCTACGACCTCACGCTGGCTCCGCTCGACGCTGAATTGCCCGGAGAGAAGTCGGATGCACAGCCGTTTTCAGTAACGATTGATGCGCTGGAAGTATGCGGCAGGTTCACGGCCCGGGTGCTGCGCAATGTCACGATTGCGCCGAGCATGGGCCGCGTGGCGGAATACTTCGCGCTGCTAGGATCCAAGCCGATCTTCAACGCTGTCGATGCGTCGAACTTTGTGCTGCAAGGGATGGGGCATCCGACCCATGCGTTCGACCTGGACAAGATTGAAGGCGGAATAGTTGTCCGACTGGCGCACAAGGGTGAGCGACTGAGGCTATTGGACGGAACCGAGCGAACTCTGGAGTCAGATGACCTGGTGGTTGCCGATCATGTGAAGGCGCTCGGGCTGGCGGGTGTGATGGGCGGCTGGGACTCGATGATCACGGCCGAGACGAAGAACATTTTGGTGGAGGCCGCGTGGTTTGATCCGGCCAGCGTGCGGCGGAGTTCGCGCCGGCATGGATTGCATACGGACGCGTCGCATCGCTTCGAGCGTGGGGCGGATTTTGATGCGTGTTCCACGGCGAACGCGCTGGTTGCGAAGCTGATTCTTGAAGCGGGCGGCGTGGCCGAGGGTGATCTGATCGATATTCTGGTGCCAACGATCGCAGCACGCACCGCCAATCGGCCAGCGATTGAGCTGTCCGTCACCGAAGTACGGCGGCATCTGGGATCGACGATCGATGACAAGAACGGTCGATCAGCGCTGACGGCAGGGCTGGTGCAGCAATACCTGACTGCGCTGGGATGTGAATTGACGCCTTCGGTGGCGAACGGGTTTGCCGTGAAGCTGCCGAGTTGGCGGCTTGACCTGGAGCGCGAGATCGACCTGATCGAAGAGGTCGCGCGGGTTTACGGATACAACCGCTTCGCCAACACGCTGCCCACCGCACTACCGGTGATTGCGCATCCGCTGGCTGCGGCGGAGGCGTCAGTTCGTGCGAGGCTGCTGGCCCTTGGCTACTCCGAAGCGATCTCGAGTTCGTTTGCATCGGAGGCGGACGGAGCCAAGTTTGCAGGCAGCCAGAGCGGCGTGATTGCACTGGAGAATCCGCTCTCCGAAGAGGCGCGGTTGCTGCGGCCTGCGCTGACGCCGGGGATGATCGCGATGCTCGTGCATAATTTGAATCGTGACGTGCGCGCGGTGCAGCTCTTTGAGCAAGGAGCGGTGTTCAGCGGTTCGGCGGAGGCGGTAGTCGAATCACATAACCTTTCTTTGGGCCTGACTGGCGAACTGGCTGCAACGCGCGTGCATAGTTCGAAAGATGTGGCCGTCTTCGAACTCAAAGGAGTGGTTGAGTCGCTGCTAAGCCTGTTTGCAGCCTCGTCCGAAGAGTTGAGCAGGAGTGCGGCGGAGCAGGTGAGCTTCTCCACCGATACGCCTGCATGGATCGAACCGGGTCGCGGCGCAAACGCGCGGTTAAACGGGCGGACGATTGCCAGCTTTGGCGAGCTTGCCCAGAGCGAGCGCCAGGCGAGGAAGCTTCGTCAGCCGGTGTATCTCGCCGAGCTTGATCTGGAGGCGCTGTATGCGCTGCCGCTACGGAGGGCAGCCGCGCGCGAGTTATCGCGCTTCCAGGCGGTCGAGCGGGACTTCTCCTTCACTTTCGCTGACTCGATCCAGTGGGGAACTATCGCAAGCGCAACCCAGGCGCTCGCGATTAGGGAGTTGACGCGGCTTGCGCCAATTGAAGTCTTCCGCGATGCGAAAGCGGACTCGGTGCCTGCGGGACACTATGCGATTCTGTTGCGCTGCGTCTTCCAGTCGTCGGAGCGCACGTTGCGGGAGGAGGAGCTGGCGGATTGGTCGGCCAGGCTGATTGCGACTTTGACCGCGCTGGGCGGGGCAATTCGTAGTTAGTCGCATCCAGATTGGTACGCGGCGCTGTGCAAAGGTTGCGACGTGCCGATTCCGCTCTATACTTCGAGTATGAGTTCCGGTGTGAGTGAGGATGAGTTTCAGGCGCTCGAGCAGAAGGTGCTGCGGGCAGTGGAGATTGTAAAGCGCGAGCGTGAGGCGCGTGCTGCGGCTGAGGCGGAGATCGCGTCGCTGCAGGAGCAGCTTACGGCGCAGGCGGGTTCAGCGGCGACGGAGGTTCAGGCCGCTGAGAGCCGTGCGCAGAGCCTCCAGCGCGAGAAGGAAGTGGCTGAGAGCCAGATTTCCGCGTTGAACCAGGAGCGCGACGCGGTCCGCCAGCGAGTAGAAAAGATGCTGCAGCAGATGGATGAACTTGTCTAAGCTCAGTCGGTCGGAGAGGAGGCTCGCGTGACGGACGGAAACAATGCGCTGGATGGCGAGGCGAATGCCGGCGCAGTGAGCGTTGACATCTACGACATGGTTTATCACCTGCGCGGCACCGATCCGGAATACATTGAGCGGCTGGCATCGCTGGTGGATACGAAGATGCGTGCGGTTGCGGCACAAGGTAGCACGGTCGATTCGCTGCGCGTCGCGGTGCTTGCTGCGCTCAACATTTCAGACGAATTGCTGGCGTTGCGAGCGCGTTACGACGCGCTGGCAGGCAGCATGGACAGCGCCCAGGACAGCATGCGATCACGGGCGGGAACCCTTGCAGGAATGCTGGACGAGGTGCTTGAGGATCGTCGCGCCGGCTGACTTGCGTAGCCGGCACGACGACGCCGGCTAGTTAACGGACTTGACGGTGAGCGCGCCATCTTTGACAGTGCCTTCCACGGTGACCTTTTCTCCGGCGTGCTTGACCAGGATGTCCGGATTGGTGACGGTGTAGACGATCTTCTCATCGACGACCAGGACGGGCTTTTCGCCCATGCCGATGCACTTTTTGGA